>DASPGQ010000103.1 GCA_035620555.1 Vicinamibacteria bacterium | reverse complement strand
GAGATATCTCGATGCGGCTTGGGCTCGTTATTTGGCGCGCAAGGGTCCAGTAGCGAAATTCGCAGTGGATGAGCAGGCTTCCGCGGAACGACAGAACCTCGCGGTTGTCGTGGGTCTCAATGTCTTCGTCGGCGGTGATGGCTCGAGCGGGATCTCGAGCCCGGTACAGGGAAATTGGGCCATGTCTCCTGACGAGATACGCACCTACGGGTCAACGATGCTCCAGCGAACCAAAGCCTGTGCGTTCGGGATGTGGCGTTATGAGACACCGGGTTCAGCGTACGAGGACTTTGAATACTTCCGACGTCCTGATATCAACGCCGCCATGAGAGACCTGGCTGCTCTAGCCGCGGCGGCGCCGACGCAATCGTGCCGTACGGCCCGTTGACTTCGTCCCATGATCCTGTGATCGGTGACAGGCTTCTCTACTTAACTGCGCACTGGCAGTAGCCTTCATTACCAGGCGAACCCGGCGATAGCAAAGACGTTTCCGCTCCTACCACGACCGAGCGAATTCGCCTCGGGCTAGAATCTCTCTTTAGCACGAGCAAACGTTGAAAGACTCATTGGCACGCTGCGCGAGACAGCCAACGTGCCCAGGCGAAGGGATCGTACGACGTGCCCGCCGATGAGTCGCGTTCAGTGCTGCGTGCCAGAGGGTGTCCCGATGGCTTCGCGAATCAATTGGACCGTCCGATCGACCCGCCATTTCATCAGCTTGCGCCCGACGGCGACCGTCTCATCCAGGTTCGCGATGCTGACCCCATTGATCGATGCCTTGCCGGCGGCGACGCGCTCTTCGTATCGTACGGTGGCGGGGTCGGTCACCATCTGAAGGGCGGTAATCCAGTAAGAGTCGTGAAAGCCGTCGTCTTTGGGCTCGGCGATTCCCAGCTCCTTGTTCATGTAGGCAATTACCCCGTCGTTGTCATAGAAACCGGCGATGTGATGGGCTCGCGCGTCGGCCCACCGTGCGCTGAGCCGTTCGGCTACGGCCGCCATGCCGTCTTGGTTCCCCCCGCTGTCTCCGATGTACACGACGTTCTCGAAGCCATGGGCTTTCAGGCTGTTTCCCACATCCTCCAGCATCGCTTCGAAGGTTTCCTCGCGGACACTGATCGTCCCCGAGTACCTCATATGACCCGAGGGCTTCTCGATATTGCCCTCGGGCACGAGCTTGATGATCGGCGCACAGAGGGCGTTGCCCAGCTCCCGGGCAATGTCCTCACAGGCGGTTTGCAAGATGTAGTTGTGCTTTCCCATCGCCACATAGGGGCCATTCTGCTCGATGCCACCCGTCGGGACGATCGCGGTCGTCTTGCCCGACGCGATGGCGTCGCGGATCTCGATCCAGGTCAGCTCCTCGATCCATATCGAATCGAGTGCGGGGATGGGTCGTGGCATCGTCAGCTCTTCCTGGAGCCGCCGCTCGCGCTCGGCTCGCTGCTCGGGCGTTAGATTCCGCTGCCCCTGGGGTGCCGCAACCTGGGTGGAAAGCCCGGCCGAGACGGCCAAGGCGACGAGAAACGATCGTCTAAACACCATCGGGAGTCCTCCGAGGACGTAGAATCACACGAGGCGCTCCCCCGCTGCAAGCCCCTGGCTGGTCCTCGAGCGGTTGTCACCGCACCCCGGAGTCTGTATCGTGCGCCGGAACGATCGGTTTTCGTGGCAGCCCGGAGGAATTCCATGGTGAAACGCGGCCTCCTCACGCTCGGCATCGTATCCTGCTTGCAGTCATCCGCTCTCGCTACCTGGTCGGTGATTGCCGTCGACCGAAGCACGGGACAAGTCATTATCGCCTCGGCGACCTGCGTACCTCAGTCGCGATTTCCACCCCGTCCGGCGCGGGATCTGATGGACATCCAAGCAGTGATCGTCCCCGGCATCGGAGTTGCCGCCTGCCAGGCGGGGGTCGACAACACCCGGGCGAACCAGATGATCGTGTACGAGGAATTGAAGAAGGGAACCGACCCGGGGCGAATCATCGAGCTCTTGCGTGAGCACGAGAGCACCAAGGACGAGCCCTCGATGGAACGTCGCCAGTTCGGGATTCTCGATCTCGAGGGACGCAGTGCCGGATTCAATGGAGAAGACAACAATCCGGCGGCGCTCTACGTTTCGGGACGGGTTGGGGAGGACATTTTCTTTCAAGTTCAGGGCAACATCTTGTTCAGCGACAACGTGGCCCAAAACGCCGCTCTCGCGTTCACCCGAGCCAAAGGAACTCTAGCGGATCGAGTGATGGCGGCGATGGAGGGCGCCGACGAAATGGGTGGTGACAAACGCTGCACCTGCGAAGAGGAGCCCAAGCCGGCGGCGCCTTGCGACGCCAAGACCGCCCATGTCGCCTACATCGCGATCGCCAACAAGGACGACCCGACTGGCCAATCGCACAATGACGGCGACTATTTCGCTTACCTCAGCGTGACCGACGAGGACATCCGCCCGGACGAGAACGCCAACCCGGTCAAGACCCTGCGCCTTCGCTACGATGCTTGGAAGAACGCGGGAAGCACCCGTACGGGAATGCCCCAAGAGACAAAACCGCGCTGACCGGCGGAGATCGAAGACGGTGGTCCTTTTCGAATCTCGCGTTCTCTCGGGACGCCACCCGCTCTCAGCGGGAAGCCAATGTGAGTTCGAGTAAGATCCTGCCGATGTTGCGCGACGCCCGCACCATCCCCGACCGAACCCTTCTCCAGGTCGACCTTTGCATTCTCGGCGGGGGAGCGGCGGGGATTGCTCTGGCAAGAGAGTTCATCGACAAGCGCCAGTCGGTCCTTCTGCTAGAAAGCGGCGGTCTGGACTTCGAGCGCGGGACACAATCCCTGTACGCTGGGGGGGCAACAGGAACCGTGCTGGAAGAGCACAGTCCTTATTTGACGAAGTCGCGCCTTCGATATTTCGGTGGATCCACCAACCACTGGGAAGGAATGTGTCGCCCCCTCGATGCCATCGATTTCCGTGAGCGCCACTGGGTACCCTTCAGCGGCTGGCCGATTCCTTTCTCCGACATCGTCCCTTACTACCGAAGAGCGGCCGAGCTCTGCCAGCTGGAATCGTTCTCGATTCCAACCGCCGACTCGGCCCAACCGAGCGAGCTCCCTCGATTCCTGCGAGGCGCGAGCGGCCTGCGCCACCTGCTATTCAGTTTGAGCCCGCCGACCCGCTTCGGGGAGGTCTACCGCAAACAGCTGGTCGAAGCCGCCAACGTCACCGTCGTCCTTTTCGCCAACGCGGTGGAGCTGAGCACTAATGCGGGCGCCGATCGAATCGAGACCGTCGAAGCTCGGTCTTTGACGGGGAAAGGCTTCACCGTCGGGGCGAGGAAGTTCGTTCTGGCTTGTGGTGGGATCGAGAACCCTCGCTTGCTGCTCGCCTCGAACACTGCGGACACCAGAGGGCTGGGCAACGGTCACGATCTCGTGGGACGATTCTTCATGGAGCATCCGCACCTGGTCGCCGGGGCGTTTTGCTATTTGCCTCCGTCGACTTCACCGTCCCGCTCGCTGGAGGAGCTCATGGGAAGCTCTCCGAGATCGAGAACAGCGATCGGAGTGTCCGAGCGATTGCAGGAAGAACATCGGCTGCTGAACTGCGCCGTGGAGCCCTTCAAGATGGCTCGTCGAACGAAGGTGGGGTCTTTCATGAAAGGGGTGGCTTCCCTGGTTGCCGACATCGACTTGGGGCCAGGCAAGGCCATGGAGCCGGTTTACGGGCGTCTTCTCGTCCGTGCCGAACAGGCCCCTAACCCGGAAAGCAGGGTTCGCCTGAGTGACGAGACCGATCCGTTCGGCAAGCGGCGCGCCCGGCTCGAGTGGCGTCTGAGTGAGCTGGACCGCACCAGCGTTGAAAAAACGCTGGAATGTATGGGACGGTGTATGGGACAGGCGGGAGGGGCTCGTGTCTGGGTGGACCCCACTCTGGATGGATCCTGGCCGCGAACCTACGGTGGCTCCCACCACATGGGTACCACACGAATGCACTCGGACCCTCTCAAAGGAGTCGTCGATACCCACTGCCGGGTGCACTCGGTCTCAAACCTCTACGTTGCCGGAAGCTCGGTGTTCACCACCAGCGGGTTCGCGAACCCGACCTTGACCCTCGTCGCGCTCTCGCTTCGATTGGCGGATCATTTGAAGGCGAGCCTGAGCAACGAGTAACCCATGAGGCGACGCCGATTTCTCGCTTACCTTGGTGCGGTCGGGGCAATTGCCGGCGGATCTCTCGCTCTCGTCCACTCTCGGAGGAGGAAAGAGAGCGTGGTCCTCGAGCTCGAGACGCTTCTCGGCAATGCCAGTGGCTCGATCGAGATTGGACAGGCCTATTTGAGCCGTGTTCCGGCGGAGAACGACGTTCAGCTTCTGAGCGAACACCTGTTTTCCGACATCGAGTGGGACATTCTCCTCCACGGGAATCTCCGGGAAGCCGTCGCTCATCGCGTTCGAGAAGATTTCCGCAAAGAGCGGGTCGTACGCCTCCGGGGCTGGGGCCTCGCGCTGACCGAGGCGCGACTCTGCGCTCTCTTCGCGATCGGAGCCCGAGGGCCGCGATAGGAAGACGTAAACACTCTCGGTATTATCGAGCGCGACGACGCAGGACTCGAAAAATACCGAACTCTCGTTCGGGCTCGAAACCATCCGCGATATAGCGGGCGAGCGACGGGAAATGAGCCAGCCGTCGGTCGGTGCCCCCCAAGGAGACCGCCTCGACGACGACATACTCGACACGACGCTCATGGAGCTCTTGCACGAGGCGGCGGTCCAACCATGGTGCTTTCTCGAGGGAATAGGTGAGTCCTCGGTGAAACCACAGAAGCGGCTGCGGGGGGGTTGCACCGACGAGACCATACAGGACGGTGAAATCGGGAAAGACGAAGAAATCCTCGGACCGTCGTAGAAATTCGGTCAAGCGATCGATGTCTTCGACCGGGATCTCTTCTTCGGACCGCCGCGCGGCCGGCGTGGGGATGGCCCACTGCACCGGATGCATCGCGCGGGACACCACATTCGCGTCGAATCGGGATCGCGAGAAAACGTCGTGGACGCCACGGTTGAGCGCTACACTCCGCGCTTGCTGCGCGAGAGCAAAGAACATCAAGAGCGACCCAAGCCAGTAGGTGACGGCGAATGGAGTGGCGCGGCGAGAGGCTTCGGATCCGAGAGAGTTTGGCGACATGTCACGGACGAGGAGCATTGCGAGTGCGACCATCATTCCGCAGAAAGAGAAGCCGTTCTCCGGCTCGTTGACCGTCAGCGGGATGAAGACGCTCTGGAGCACGAAGAGCGACAGGAGCGTGCCCGCAGCCATACGTCCTTGGGGAGCGAGAGGGCCGTCCCGCCCGGTGACGCGCAGGTATCCATCGGTAAGAAAGACTCCTGCGGCAACAACGGCCGAAAGAGCGCTGAACGTCCTGACCGGAGTCGTCATCGAGAAAGCGCCCGAGAGGAGGTCCATCGCCCCGAGCTGCCCCAGGCGGCGCAAACCCTCCTGCGATGGGATCTCGAGGAAGAAGAGTCGAAAAAGATCCACGTTGGAAGCGAAGAGGAGCCAGGTCGCGAACGAGACGAACGCGAGCGCGACTCCCGCGGCGAAACAGGTCGCCAGCACGAGTCTCTGACGCAGTCGAGCCGAGACACCCATACCGAGAACCCCGAGACTCGCCGCGACCGCCAGAAGCCCGGCGTTCTGTTTGCAGAGGAAGGACAGACCGTCCGCCAGACCAGCGGCCACGAGCAAGAGGTAGCCGCGCCGATTCATCCGAAGGGAACGCCAGGACGGGTTTGCGGCGGCGAGCGATCGCACGAGGAGAAACATCGCGGCGAAATGAAAGAAGAACGCCGTCTGCTCGAACCAGGGAGTCCCGAAGGGTGGGTAGAACCAAAACGCGGTCAACACGGCCGCGAAATAGCCGTGCAGGCGCGATTGCGGAAACACCGTCCGAAACCACAAGAGGGCCAGCAGGGCGACGGCCGCGTTGATGACCGCCGCGTGGAGGATATAGGTCCCGTAGCTGACGCCGAAGCCTGCGAAAAACAGTCCCTGGATCCAGAAGGGAACCGGGCCCGTAGGGATGAAAAAGTCACGGTAGGGTACCTGTCCGAGCGCGACCCGGTAGCCACCATCGAACAGGATGGACTGGTCGGCTGCAAGGAACCCCCGCTTACCGCTCTCGAGAACCAAACCGAGAGCCAGGAGCAGCAAGGCGGCTACACCGAACACATGAAGAAGTCTCAACGCAAGCCGGGTCATCGAAGAAGGCGCAGCTGAGCCGTACGAAAAGGCCTGAATCCTCTCGTGGGAACGAGCCAGATCACGTCGTAGCCCTCGGTGCGAGCCGCCTCGGGAACCTCGACAGTCCTGCGGATGATTCCTCCACCGGCCTGGCAGAGTTTCGAGACCTCGGACACGCCAAGGGGCTCACCAGCTCTCAGATAGCGGAGCTCGTAGTCGTCGTCGCAATCGAGACTGACTTCGATGAGTGGGGCATGCCGGACACTACTGAGCTCGATCCGCAGACCGGCCCCCGAAAGCTCGCGGACATCGCCCGTCTCGACCGTGATCTCGGTGAGTCTCACGCGCTCACGGCCCGCATACCGATATCGGTCGAAGGGAACGTGGTCGGAGCAAGTCCCGAGGTTCATACTCAGAATCGCGAGCCAACGCTCTCGGGAGAACAGGGGCTCGCGGGTGATCTTCCGCAAGGCCTCGTAGTAGGGGAGGAGCTGTTGATCGTCGAGCCGGTTCGAGCCCTGCGACAGAGTTTCCCGATAACCGGGGGGGATGGCGCGTGCGAAATGACCTGGCCTCCAATTCGGATCGGCGCGAGAAGGTAGCCGCGCCAGAAGCGCGTCGGCCAGCCCGTAATAATCCACGACGTGAACGCTCGGGCCGGCGTAGAAACCGAACATGCCGATCGTGTCCCTGAAGACGACGGCATCACCCTTCTCGCGCGCCCGCAGCCCTTGCATGGCCCACGGATGCCGAGGCATGCCGGCCGGCCGGCTTGCGCCGACAAGCCCCGTGTAGGGGAAGTAAAAGGCCCGCTCGTCGACGATACCTCGAATAGCTCGCCGTCCCTCTCCGCCGATGCCCTCACGAGAGCCGCTGAGAATCGGCGGGTGGGGCGCCGAGAACCCGACGACCAACACCACGCCAAAGGCTGCCGCTCGGATCCATCCTTCGAGCGCCACACGATGAACGAGGGTCAGCACCGCCACGAAACCAACCGCCGAAAAGAACCGTCCCGACATGAAGTCGCCGCCGATGGCCACCACATAAGAAAGGTAGAGCCCCGCGCCCAGCATCGCCGTGGCGCCGTGGCGATTCTTTTCCACAAAGACAAACAGCAGCGCTCCGCAGACCATCGTCAGGGTCAGGGGATCCGCGGCGAGAGAGTCGAGAACGTACAGACCACCCTGCGCGGCGAGCTCGAGGCGCGGTATCCCCCCGCCCAACTTGGCATAGGCGGTGTTGGGAAACGCGAACCCGTAGTAGACGAGGGAGAATACCTCCCACAGAAGGAGTGGCACAAGGCCAATGATCACTTGCGAGAAGCCGCGACGAAGGCGGTGATGGCGGATCACGTCGAACAGCGGCGGAATAACGAGTAAGCCAAGGTCCATCCGCGTGAGAGTCAGGAGGCCTGCAAGGAAGTAGAGTCTCCGAGGGTTGGAGTCCGCCTCGTCGCTCGTGTAAACGAGAAAGAACAGTGCCAGGAGCAAGTGTGCGAGGGGGTTCTCCATGCCGGAAGTGGAATAGTCTACGAACGATTTGGAGAAAACGAGGGCCGCGAGCCCCAAGGCTCCCGCCCAGAAATCGCGTGCCACACCGAAAGCCAGCACTCCGACCGCGGCGAGCGAACAGACAAGACCGAGGGCCAGGCTCGCGAAGTAGAGCTCGCCGGTGAGGAGTCGAAAGGGTAAGAGGAGGAACAGCCACAGCGGATGGGTATAGGTCTGGACCCGCTCGGCCGGGTTGTAACGCAGGCCGAAGCCGTCGAGAAGATTCTCGACGGTGCGAAAGGTGATGTAAGCGTCGTCGCAAATCCATGCTGTCCGAAGGAGCACCACGAAGAACGCCGCGAGCAGCAGCAGGAGGACGGGATGACGTTCGGGCTTTCCCCTCCCGCCCGTTAGCGCTACATCACCCCGCGTCATGGCACAATACGTGATTTCATCGAGACGGGCCGGCCGCGAGCGAACGCGAGGATTCTATCGGCTCACCGAATGGCAGCGCAACGACCTGATCGAATTCGATCGGCGTCGCCACGACTGTTTCCGTTTCCACGATCTGCTATCCTGCCACGCTCCTGATCCCATCAAGCCGTCTGAGGGAGATGCATTTGGCCGGACGTGCGCTGCTGATCGTCGGTGGGATTATCGCGTTTGGGCTGAGCCGGCTGGTCGAACCGCTCTACCGGGCACGGCCTCAGATACTTCTCTCGGAGCCCGCTTTTCTCCTCCCGCCGCGAGGGCTGCGTATCGTGATTCTCCTCGTTCTCGGATTCGTCGCCATTTGGATGGTCGAATCCTTCCTCTTTCAGCGTGTGACTCGTCGCGGGTTTAGGGTCTCGTGCGGCGAGACCCTGACGACTTACGATCCGTTCGTTCTGCTGCTCCCGTTCGCAATCCTCCTGCTTCCCGGCCGAGGTGTGTTTCCTCAGGTTTTGTGGTGGCTTGTTCTGGATGCGCATCGCTTCTTGGTCACGCTCGTCGTGGCATCCGTCATCCTTCTCAAGGTGAATCGGTTCGCGCCCTTAGATCCCCTGGGCCGCGCTCTGCTGAGACAAGGCTCGAGGCTCGTGATTCCCGGTTTCGCGGCCATGCTGATGCTGGCGCTCTTTGCCTGGACACCGGAGCGAAGGTTCTCCCAGCCCTACGACGATCGATGGGGGACCGGGGACGAGCCCCGATACATACGCCTTACCGCCAGCCTGCTTCACGACGGGGACACGGACATCGGCAACGCGGAAGATCTCATCGGAAAACGACTGGAACCGGGACGAGCCGGTGCACGAATCGCTCGCTGGATACCGGCGGCGATCACGACCTCGATCGATGCCTGGAAGTCCCTCTTGGGAATCGAGCCGGCGGCGAGCGCCCGGTGGATTGGAGGCCCGGTGCTCGAAGGCAGGAAGGGTGGCACCTTCTACGTCTTCCTGCCCGGCCTTCCCCTTCTCTTGACGCCGTCGATGGCCATCGATGCGTACTTCCATCCTGACCGGCTCGTCGTCACGCTCTTTACCTGCCTGCTCTTTGGCACCGCGTGCACGTTGCTGATCGCTCGTTTGGTCGAGCCCACAATCGGGACTCGACGGGGAGCCCTGGCTCTCGGGCTCGCGGTTGGCATCACCCCGCCGCTCTTCTTCTATCATTTCCAGGTCTACACCGAGATCGTGGCAACGATTTGCATCACCTTGATGCTAACGGCGGTTCTCGCCAAGCGGCTCACGCTTGGAAGTGCCGTTGCCTTCGGCCTCGCGGGAGCGTTACTCCCATGGCTCCACACCAAATACCTGCCGATCTGGGGAGCCTTGCTGGTTGGCTGTTGTTGGAAAGGTTTTCGATCAGCGCCGCGATGGCGGGTTCTCGGGACCGCCCTGGTCCCCGCCTGCCTCGGCCTCGGGCTTCAATGTCTGTACGTCTTTCAAATTACCGGCAGTCTCCTTCCCGACGCCTTGTGGGTCGCGAGAGGCTATCCTCGCGGTGAGACGCTCTTCAACGCCGAGACCCTGTCGGGTCTCTACCACCTTCTTCTCGGCCGCTCGGAAGGCGTCCTGATCTACGCGCCTTTGTACCTTTTCACCCTTCCTGGCTTGATCGCCCTAAGACGCGAGTCGCCCTTCGCTTTCGGGTTGAGCCTCGCAATCGCTCTCCCCTATTTACTGGCAGCCGCCTCGCACGACCGCGGGGGCGCGGGCGCCTGGGCCCCCCCGGGACGCTACATCGTTCCTCTGGTCCCGGTGATGGCGGTCGGCATTGCAGCCTGGCTGCGTCATCCAATAACGTCGTCGCTGCGCTGGTTCTCCCTGCTGATCGGCACGGCGGCAGGGTTCTGGACCGGCCAGAGCATGCTGACGGAGAGGAACTTCGTCTACGATCGAGCCGCTTTTCTCGCGGCGGGGGTGGTGGATCCGTCGCCGGCGCTGGGCTCGGTCGATGCTCCGCAGCCGCTGGTCGTGCGATGCGCCTTCCCCACCTTCCTCGCTCTATGTCTTGGAGGCATCTGGCTCTGGGAACGGAAGGGTTGGCGAGCCAACCCCACCACGATCACGGCGGCAATGGTGATAATGCTCATCGTGATGGGAAGCCTCGCTGCGAGCAGGAGCGAGCCCGAAGATTGGATTCCGCCAAGGCGTTCCACTGGTGCGATCCGCCTTCGAGGGGCACGACCTCTCTACTTGGTCCTTCCCGAGTGCGGTTCGGGCTTCCCCCGTTTGAAGGTCGAGGGAACCGGAGGGTCCCATGCCGCCACCGTGAGCGGGCCCGGGTTCGAGCGCGAGCTGCACGTGCCTGCTTCGCGATCGGTGGAGCTCGGCGTTTCACTCGAGCCCATCCGCGCCTTAGGAAGCGAGGGGCGTCGAGAGTTCTCCGTCTTGAAAGTAGCGCTTCGCGAGGGTCAAAACCCCATCGACGTCGAAGTCGTTTGCCGATAGGATGGGACCCGTGGCCGAGCTGGAACGTTCTTGGGATCCGCCCACACCAACCCGACGATCCGGCGTGTTGGCGCTAGTCATCTTAGCGACGGCTTGGAGCAACCCGGCAACCTCGGATGGCTCCAACAACTGGCCGGGTTTTCGTGGCCCCGGATCACTTCCGGTTTCGAACAATCCCAAGCTTCCCGAGCGCTGGTCCACCACCCAGAACGTCGAGTGGGTGACGGAGGTTCCCGGGGTCGGTTGGTCGTCGCCCGTCGTCTGGGGACGAAGAATCTTCCTGACCTCTGCGACCAGCGAGCAACCGATGAAACAGCCCTCGCTCGGTACGGACTTCAGCAACGATTACATTGCCGAGCTGCGAGCCGAGGGACTCCCGCCCGAAGAGATCGAGAAACGACTCTGGGAACGCGACCGGGAAATGCCCGACGAGATCGTGATCCGCCTGATGCTCACCTGTCACGACCTCGAGACGGGGAAGCTCCTCTGGCAGCGACAGATTTATCAGGGCAACCCCAAGGGCGGACGTCACCGCAAGAACAGTTTCGCGTCGGAGACGCCCGTCGTCGACGGCGAGAAAATATATGTCTATTCCACCCATCTGGGCCTGTACGCCTACGAACTCGACGGGAACCCGGCATGGGTGACTCCTCTCGAGCCCCACCAGACGATTCGCGATTACGGTGCGGGGGCCTCGCCCGCGCTCCACAAAGACCGACTATTCGTCTTGAACGACAACGAAGACCAGGGATTCATCGCCGCTTTCGACAAGGAAACGGGAAAGGAAGTCTGGCGTACACTCCGCTCGATGGAGGAGCGCCGGAAGACGGGCTGGTCCACTCCCTTCGTGTGGGAGAACGTCCTGCGGACCGAGCTCGTCACGGTCGGGCCGGGCGTGGTCATCAGCTACGACCTCGACGGCCGCGAGCTCTGGCAAATGAAACGCATGGCCGCGGTTAGCATTCAGAGCCCGTTTGCCTGGGACGGCATCTTGTACGTGACCGCGGGAAGCTCCGGCGGGGAGAACCGGCCGATGGTGGCAATCCGTCCAGGCGGGTCGGGAGACATCACGCCGCCCGAGCGAGAGAACAAGAACGAGCACGTCGTCTGGTACAACCGGCTCGCCGGAGGAACTTATCTCCCCACGCCCGTGATTTACGATGGCGCCATATACGTGCTCTACGAGAAGGGAATCTTCGCACGCTACGACATCGAGACCGGAGAGCGGGAGTACCGGTCCCGAATCGCCCCCGGTGCCGCGGCTTTCACCGCTTCCCCGTGGGCGTACAACGGCAAGGTCTTCGCCCTGAGTGAAGAAGGAGACACCTTCGTGATCGAGGCGGGAGACGAGTACCGGCTGCTCGCCGTCAACTCTCTCAACGAGTGGGCCATGGCGAGCCCGGCCATCGTCGGCGACCGTCTCATCATCCGGACGCAGACGCGTCTCTACTCCATTCGCAATCTGGATTAGTCGGCCCGAGGCGATGAGCCCACGGCATCTCGCGCTGGGGCTCGAGGGCGCAATATTCTGTTTACCTATATACTGTTTACCTATATACTAAACCACCGATGGGACGGTCCTCGCGAAATGCCCTCGATGCCGCAAAGAAGGGCAGCGCCGATCTGCTGATTCTGGCGCTACTCGATGAAGCCGCTCTCCATGGCTACGACATCGCTCGCCGCATCGAGGCGCGCTCGGGCGGCACGCTGAGCTTCACTCTCGCGTCGCTCTATGCCACCCTCTATCGGCTCGAGGCACGGGGATGGATTCGCGGCCGTTGGGTCGAGCGCGCCGGCCAGCGCCGCCGCCGCTACTACCGCATCACCGCTACGGGTCGCAGAGTGCTCGCCGCGCAGCGGGAAGACTGGCGGCGATTCATCAGCGCGCTCACGGAGGCGGCGGGCCTCGAACCCGCTTGAAGCCGATGTCGACCGATCCGGCGTCCGACCCCGCCATCGACTGGCGGGCCGCCGTGCTTCAGAAGGCCGAGCTCACGGGCGTCGATTTGCCGCAATCCACCGTGGAAGAGCTCGCGCAGCATCTCGAGGATCTCTACCGCGCCGCGCTATCCGACGGATTCGAGCCCGTTCGCGCCCGCGCGCGCGTTCTGGACGAGCTGACGTCGCTCGAGGCCTCCTCTCTGCGTCAACTGAAGCACTCCCCCTTGGGCCACACCCGGACGCTCCAAGGGCGACTGGCCGATGACACCGCCCGACTCGCGAGAGGGAGAAGCATCCAACCGACTCTTGCTTTTCGCATCGCTCTTCGCCACCTCCTAAAGCGGCCGGCTTTCGCCGTCATCACCACGCTGGTACTGGGCCTGGGGGTAGGGGCGGCCACCACCATCTATAGCGTCGTCGATTCGGTCGTGCTGAGGCCTCTCCCGTACGAGGAGCCGGACCGACTCGTGACGATCTGGGATACCCACGTGGGCAAGGGGCGTTTTCACGATCCGATTTCCCCGGTGAACTTCAGTGACCAGCGTGAGCTCGAGGTCTTCGAGGACGCCGCGGCGTGGTGGCGTCCCGGAATCAACCTTGCCGATCCCGGGCTCGATCCGATCCGCGTCAACACCATCGAGGTGAGCGGCAACCTCTTCGATCTCCTCGGCGTTCGCCCGCAAATCGGCCCCGGATTTCCCGAGGGTGGGCCGCTGTTCTTGAACAACGAGCTCGTCGCCGTCATCAGCGACCGCTTGTGGAGGTCGCGATACGGTGCCAGTCCCTCCATCGTCGGCACGCAGCTGAGATTCAACGATACGCCGTACACCATCCTGGGCGTGATGCCGGCTGGATTTCACTATCCGGACGACATCGACGTCTGGGAGCGGCTTCGCTGGGACATGACCCAGCACAGCCGCCAGGCCCATTTCATGGAAGCGGTCGCCCGGCTCTCGGAGGGAACGACGATCGAGCAGGCGCAAAGCGCCATCGACTCGCTCTGGACCCGGCTAGAGACCGAGACCGCGGGAACGACGAACACCACCGGTCCCGGTTGGGGCTCCCGGTTGATTCCGCTGCTCGAAGAGCAGCTCGGTTACTACCGCCCCGCTCTTTTCGTGCTCTTCGGCGCCGTCGGACTGCTTCTCGTTATCGGCGTGCTCAACGTAGCCACGCTCCTGGTGACCCGCGCCCTGTCGCGCGAGCGGGAGATCGCCCTTCGCATCGCCCTGGGCGCTTCACCGAAGCAGCTGATCTCTCAATTGATGGCTGAAAGCTTCCTCCTTTCGCTGGTGGCCGCCGCCGCCGGAGTCGCCGCCGCGGCGGCGGCCCTGCCGCTTCTGGTTCGGCTCACCCCGGTCGAGATTCCGCGCCTGGTGGAAGCACGAATCGGCTGGGAATCACTCGGAGTGGGTCTCGCGATTGCCGCGGGGACGACGCTGTTCTTCGGTCTCCTGCCAGCGTTTCTGCTCTTCCGCGGCAAGCTGACGACCGACCTCAAGTCCGGTGAGCGAGGCAGCTCGAGAGGCGCGAGGCGTATCTACTCGCTTCTGGTCGCCGGCGAAGTCGCTCTCGCCTGCGCCCTTTTGACGAGCTCGGCGCTGCTCGTGCGCACCGTGCGCGAAATGATGGAGACACCGACGGGCGTCGATGCCGACTCCGTGCTCACCACGACGATCCAGCTGGCGAGCGACGCCTATAACGACTGGAACGTCGTCGCCGACACCCACAACCGAATCGTCGAGCGAATCCGCGAGCAGCCGGGCGTGGAAGCCGTGGGAGCGACCAACTTCCTCCCCTTCGAGGTCGGCTGGAGAAATCCCTTCTCGATCCAGGGCGAAGATGCCGTCGCCGACGTCAACGACCTGCCGCAAGTGCAGATGCACAGCGTCAGCGAAGGCTACCTCGAGGCCATGGGGGCCAGTCTCATTCGCGGGCGCAGGTTCACCTCGCTCGATCGATCCGACGCACCGGGCGTTCTGATCGTCAATGAGTCGTTCGCACGGCAGTATCTGTCGGACCGGGATGCCGTGGGGAGCATCCTCGTGCTCTACTCGCGGGGTATCGGTCCGCTCGGACGAAACCTTCTCGGCCGCGACGGGCCCTACCCGATGGAAGTCGTGGGCGTGGTCGGGGACATCCGAAACGCCCCGCTGGGCCAGCCCGTGGAGGCCGCGTTGTACCTTACAACCCGCCAGTTCACGTTCCGTGAGCTGTTTCTCGCCGTGCGCTCCGCGGATGCGGCCATCGCCCTCGACGCCGTGAGAACGGCGCTGAGAGAGGTGGCACCCGGGGTTCCGATGGCGGCTGCCCGAACCTGGCCCGACCGGCTCGCGGCCCGCACTTCCGAACAGCGGCTCCTTATGACCGTGCTCCTGTTCTTCGGAGCCCTGGCGGCCATTCTTGCCGCGCTCGGCGTCTATGGGCTCTTTTCCTGGTCGGTGGCGCTCCGCAAACGGGAGCTGGCGATTCGGCTCACCCTCGGCGCTCGCCCCGCGAGCGTCGGCCGTATGGTCGTACGCCAGAGTGCCGCGCTCGTCGCGGTGGGTGTCTTGCTCGGACTCGTCGTCATTCGCCTCGCCGAGAGCACGCTCACTCACGTCCTGTTCGGCGTATCCCCGAGCGACGCCGGCTCGACGCTGGCCGCCAGCGGGCTCCTCGTCATCGCCGCGATCCTCGCCTGCGTACCCCCGGCCATCCGCGCCATGCGGGTCGACCCCGTCGAGGGACTCCGGGTCGAGTAGTCGTTACTTCCAAAGGGCTCCGTGCTCGGGTGCGGTCGAGCCGTCGACGTGCTCGGCGGAATCCGAATCGTGACTCGGCGGGGGCGTCGCCGCCGCCGTCTGGGAGGCCGGACAGATAGCTGACTACGGCGTCGGCACGATCACCGGCCCGACACCCTTCGAGGCCACCGCGTCCTGGAATCGTACGAGCTCGTTCGCGAGCACGGCGTCGAGCTCCTGCTGGACATCAGCCAACTCCAGCTTCAGACTCTCGTAGTGCTCGCGTGCGGCAGCCGTCGGCTTGGCCTCGGCGCTGAGGACGATTCCATAGAGGTTGGCAATCCGATTGTCGAGCTTGGGCTGGAAGTTCAACGGATCCTGCATGGATTCGTTCTTCGTCTGGTAGATCTTCTCCTCGATCGACGAGAGCGCCTCGGTGAGAGCGGTCGCGGGCTCTTCGAGACCCTGTGCCCGATCGGCCGCCGTGAGACGCTCGACGAGCCCATCGACTTGGTCGCGAACGCTCCGCGTCTTGATCAAAGCGTCGTGACTTTCGGAGAAGAGGTCCCGAACGCCGATGGCGAGCCGGAACTGCTCCTCCAGGTCGGCCTCGGTCGCGTCCACACGCGGATCCTTCCTGATTTCGAACGGCTCGGTAGCCGACCAGCCAGAGACGGTCATTCGAACCTGGTAGCGACCGGGAGGCGCCGGTGGCCCGGTGATCGCGCCCCACATGATCGTGTCGGGCGCGGTGCGTCCGTCGGGATAGCCGAGATCCCAGGTCCATCGGTTGAGACCCTTTTTCGCGGGAGGCGTTTTGGCGGCATCACCGAAACCGAAGAACTCCGCGAACAGATTCCGCGCTCGCTTCTCCGGCGTCTTGCTCGAGAAGGTGCGGATGACCTCACCCGAGGCATCCAGGATCTCGAGCGTCAGCTCCTCGTCCTCGGGCAAGTCCTCTGAGAGGGTGTAATAAATGGCGGCGCCCGCGGACGGGTTCTTTCCTTGCGGACCCGATGGTATATCGAACCCGCCACCGCGTATCCGGTAGGCGTCGCGCGGCTTCAACAGGTGATAGCGGGATTGCGTCACCTCTTCGGTCAATTCATGAAGCGGCGTGAGGTCGTCGAGAATCCAGAACGAACGCCCCTGGGTCGAGAGCACGAGATCCTGGTCCTTGATCTGGAGATCGGTGACGGGGGTCACCGGAAGGTTGAGCTGAAGCGTCTGCCAGCTCCTCCCGTCGTCGAAAGAGACGTACATTCCGTATTCCGTGCCGGCGTAGAAGAGTCCGCGTCGATCGGGGTCCTCGCGAACGACGCGAACGAAATGCTTCTCCGGAATCCCTCGCGTGCCGTCGGCGATGCGCTCCCACGAGCTCCCGTAATCGTTGGTGCGAAAGATATAGGGCGTGAAATCATCGAAACGATAGTTGTAGACGGAAATCGTCGCGCGGCCCGCCTGATGCGTCGAGATATCTATCGAGTTCACCGTCCCGAACTCGGGTATGCCGGCAGGGGAGATCTCGCTCCAGGTGACCCCATCGTCCCGCGTGAGGTGAACGCGTCCATCATCCGTTCCGGCCCACAGCTCTCCTGGCGTCAGCGGCGATTCCTCGAAGACGAAGATCGTGGCATAGACCTCGACACCGGTTTGGTCCTTCGTGATGGGGCCGCCCGCGTCCTGGAGCATCTCGGGGTTGGCCACGGTCAGGTCGGGGCTCACGATCCGCCAGGTCTGGCCCTCGTCCGTGGAGCGATGCACGTAGTTGGACGTGTGGTAGAGCACGCGCGGGTCGTGCTTCGAGATCCGGATCGGGGCGTTCCACTGGAATCGATAGTCGAGGTCTTCGGCGGCGTGTCCGAGGGCGAGCTGCGGTGCGGTCGTGATCTCCCGGACCTGTCCCGAACGGTGGTCGTAGCGGGTGATGGACCCGCCGTAGCATCCCGCGAAGACGATGTTCGCATCGGCGTCGCGCGGGTCGATAGCGATGTGCCCGCTCTCGCATCCGCCGACCTGGTGCCAGTCCTTCGTCGAGATGCCGAGACCATTGGTGCGGCTCACGATGCGCACGGTGGTGTTGTCCTGCTGCGCTCCGTAGACCCAATAGGGGAAGCGATGGTCCGTCGTGACCCGGTAGAACTCCGCCGTGGGCTGATTGGACTGAGGCGACCAGGTCGCTCCGGCAGTGAGGCTTACCGCGGCGCCCCCGTCGTCGCCATAGACCATGACCTGGTTGTCATGGGGATTGATCCAGAGGTCGTGGGTATCCCCATGGGGGACTCGAATCGTATCGAAGCTCTTCCCGCCGTCGACGGAGCGGTGCATCAAGACATTGAGGACGTAGACGGTATTGGCGTCGAGAGGATCGGCGAACACATGCGTGTAGTACCAGGCTCGCTGCACGAAGCTCCGGTCGGTATTGACGAGCTGGAACGACTTCCCCCCGTCGTCCGAACGATAGAGCCCGGCTTCCGCCGGTTCCGCCTCGATGAGCGCGAAGACACGGTCCGGATTCGAAGGGGAGACCGATACGCCGATTTTGCCCGTGGGACCCTTGGGGAGACCCTCGGTGAGCTCGTTCCACGTGTCACCACCATCCGTCGACTTGTACAGGCCACCCTCATCCGGATCGCCACTCAACATCGTGAAGGGCTTGCGCTCCGCCCGCCACATCCCCGCGTAGAGGATCCGCGGGTTTCTCGGGTCGATGGAAAGATCGTTCGCACCCGTCTTCTCGCTGATGTAGAGCACCTTCTCCCAGGTCTTTCCGCCATCACGGGTCCGATAGACACCGCGATCTTCGTTCGGACCGAAGATGTGGCCGAGTGCCGCAACGTAGACGAGGTCGGGATCGTTGGGGTGAACGAGGACTTTGCCGATTTGCCCGGCTTCGGGAAGACCGATATGAGCCCAGCTCTTTCCCGCATCGGTCGAACGGTACATGCCGATTCCGGCGGACACGTTACCTCTCGGGCACGCAGAGCCCGTTCCCACGTAGACGACGTTTGCGTCCGAAGGGGCGACGGCAATCGCACCAATCGAGCCGGCGGCGATCTGCCCGTCGGTGAGGTTCTTCCACGTCTGACCGGCGTCGTCGGTCCGCCAGACACCGCCTCCCGTCGATCCCATGTAGAAGGTGTGCACCTGATCGGCCACGCCGGCGACCGCCGTCACCCGACCGCCCCGATAGGGTCCGATGTTCCGGTACTCCAGCGACTCGAGGAATACCGGGTCGATGGCGGGCCCGGGCTGCGCCGCAACGATCCGGGTCCAGGGGGAAAAAACCAAAACCGTGACCACCAGCGACTTCAATGGGTGCATGACTCCTCCTCGTCGAGCGGGACATCATATACCCCCGTGCGTCCCCCCGGAGGCGAGGACCTCGTCGCGCGCCGCGCGGGGTCGCCCGGTGAAGCGATTCCGGAGCGGTTGGCTCAAGTTCCCAACTTGCGAAACAGCCGCTCGATCTCCGCGCTCGACACCAGGTTCGCGGTCCATCCGAAGCTTCCCGAATCCCGCATCGCAACGGCTGCGCGAATCACCGGTGAAAAGGCCGCGCGGCACAGCGCGCCACCGATGCTGACCCGCTTCGCCCCCGCCTCGGCCAGTTGCGCGAGAGTGGCGGCCCTCAACGGCGGGGCCAGGACGTTCACCGGTTTGCCGACGGCGCGCGTCACTTCGCTCACCTGATCCAGCGTCTCGAGCCCAGGGGCGTACAACACATCCGCGCCCGCGGCTTCGAAAGCCATCAGGCGCTCGATGGTGTCGTCCAGATCGTTCCGGCCGTGCAGCAGGTTCTCGGCCCTGGCGGTAAGAGTGAAGGGGAAGGGCAGCCTTCGTGCCGCTTCGACCGCAGCGGCTACCCGTTCCACCGCCAGACCGAGGTCATAGATCGGCTTCGAGTCATCACCAGTGTAGTCTTCGATCGATCCGCCGACGACGCCGGCCTGTGCCGCCAGCGTAATGGTTTCGGCCGCAGTTACCGGATCGTCGGCAAAGCAATTCTCGAGGTCCGCGCTCACGGGAACCTCCGTCGCCGCGCTCAGTGCCCGACAGTGTTCGAGCTTCTCATCGAGCGTGACTTCGCCGTCGGTGCGCCCGAGGCTGTTGGCGAATCCGGAGCTCGTCGTGGCCAAAGCCTCGAAGCCGAGCGCGGCCAAAAGGCGCGCCGATCCCACGTCCCAAGGGTTCGGAATGACAAAGGCGCCCTCTCGCCGGTGCAGAGCACGAAACCGCTCCGCTTTCTGCGCTTGTGTGATCTTCACGTCGTTAGCGTGCAGCTAGAAGAGCCGCAGGGAGTACGTGAACTTGACTCCCCTGCCGATCTCAGGCGCGAAATCCTTGATGAAGTTCGTGTGCATCCGGTAGAGCTCGTCGGTCAAATTATACGCATTCACGGAAAAGATGTGCGCCTGGTGGGTCCGCGCCAGCGTGTAATGCGCTTTGAGATTCAGCACAATGTAGCCGTCGGTGGGAGTCTCGCCCGTCCCGAAGATCCTGTCCTGCCTGGCCGACCAGATGATCTCTGGCGTGATCGTGAAAGCTTCGTACGGAATCTCGATCTCTACCCGGCCGTGGAATGGAGGAATACGGGGCACGTACTCGGCGATATCCGTCAACTTCGCGTCGACGTAGCCGAAGCCCGCTTTGATCCACAGGAAATGGGTGACGCGAAGATTCGCTTGTGCGTCGAAGCCGACGAATCGCGCGTCGTCCTGCCGGTACTCCGCCAGGCGCAGTCCGTTCACGATCTCCTCCTGGAAGGCCGGATAGACGAAGTTTCCGATGTCGTAATAGAAGAAGTTGACGTCGGTATCGAGACCGCTCGAACGTCCGCGAAGGGCGAGGTCGATGCCGTTGATGCGCTCGCGGCCGAGGTTGGGATCGCCGATCTCGAATGCGAGATTCCCCACGTGAGGGCCAAAGTTGTAGAGCTCCTCGAGAGCCGGAGCTCGGTACGAGCTCGTGAAATTTCCCACCAAGGCGGCGGAGCTCGTGAGGTCGTGGCGCAACCCGACCGAGCCCGACAATCCCGTGAACGATCGAGCGATGCTTTCTGGCGGCTCGTCCTCGTGTCCGGCAACCGGCACTTCGCCCTCGTGCGAGTTGGTATCCTGCCCGCCCTCCCGCGCCGCGGGGTCATAGTCGTTGTACTCGACCCGCCCGCCGAAGGAGAGCGTCGTCGCCGATCCCAGAGTGAGCTCTTCGTAGGCGAAGCCGGCGAAAGCATTCTGCTTCGTGCGCGGCGCCAGCGCTTCTTCTCCGATCACCTCGTAGTCCCGGTTCTGAAACCAGAGGCCGAAGCGGCCCGAGAGCCTGGCGCTCCGCCGTTGCTCGAGCTCCGCACGGAGAAGATAGACATCGTTCATGAAAGAGGTCGCGACGGCCTCGATTCCGTCGGCGATCTCGATCTCGTCGTGGTTCCAGTCGGTGTACTGGAAGGTCACGCGTGTCGAATCGAGAAAGGCGCTGTCGAGCTCGCTCAATCCGACGTCGAAGCGAACGTTTTGTCGCCGCGGCGAGCTATCGACGAAGAATGCCTCCTCTCCCGCATGCTCTCCTTCTTCTCCCTCGTGGCCGTGCAGCTCGCCGGCTCCCGGGATCCCGAACCGCCCGTCCTCGATTCCATATCCCAGGCTGATGAACGCGCGATCGCCATAGAAACCGGCCCCGGCGCTGCCGTTCGCCAGCTCGGATGCGGAGTTCTCGATCCTGCCCCCGGGCGTGTCATAGTCGCCGGTTCGACGCGCGCCCCCGCTCCCCCAGAACATCCAGCCTCCGTTTCCGTAACGGAGGTTCGCGTTCCCACCGAGCTGATCGTTGGCGCTACCGGCGTCGAGCACGACCTGTCCTCTCATACCCTGGGGCTGAGAGCGCCGGAAGCTATCGTGAGGCGTGATGGTATTCACCACGCCTCCCACGGCGTTCGAGCCGTAAAGCAGAGTGGCCGGTCCCTTGATGATCTCGATCCGCTCCAGGTTCGCCGGATCGATCGTCACGCCATGATCCGCGGATTGGCTCGAGAGATCTCCCGTGCGAATGCCGTCCTCCATGATGAGGACACGGTCGCCATCGAAGCCGCGGATGATGGGGCGGCTCGAAGCCGGTCCGAAACTCCGTTTCGCGACTCCCGCCTCGTTTTGCAGGACCTCACCGAGGCTTCCCCACATGTCCTTCGACAGCTCGAAGGAATCGAGGGTGGTCACCGCATTGAACTGCTCCAATGCCGTGGCTTCCCCTCGAGCGCTCGTGGTGACGGTGACATTCTCGTGAATCGGCGAGAGCCCAAGTGCGAATTCGACTTCCAGGTTCTGTTCTGGCGTCACGATGATTTGCTGTCTCTCCGCGGTGAGATGCTCGCGCTGAACGAGGAGATAATGAGTGCCCGCGGGGATGTGGTCGAAGCGGAAGTGCCCCTCGCTGTCGGTCGTCGTGAATTCTCCCAACCCGATGACGAGCACGATTGCGCCGTGGACGGGATCGCCCGTCGCCGCAAGGGTAACGGTGCCGCTCACCGAGCCCGTTTCCTGCGCCTTTGCCAACGAGACGAAAAACGTGAGAGCGACCGAGAATGATGGACCGATACGAATAAACGGTTTCAATGGAGTCCTCCCTTGATAACGAAAAACCCAGCTTGAATGTACGGAACCCTCGTCCACGAGGGTCGGTTCGAAGCTAGGCGGGAGGTGCGCGAGGAGAACTCGCGTCGAAGACGATTGGCCGCGGAGCGGATACGCCCAGAACGGGGGCATCGGTCGCCCGCAGCGGCGGCCCTCCCAGGACCGCTTCGGCCGAGTGCGCCTCGAACGGTTCCTGCCGCACTTTGCAGACGAGGCACGTTCTTCCGTCCCCGTCCTCGTGTGGCGCGAGCCCAATGAGCCCGACGAGCAAGCTGGCGAGCCCCATGGCCAGGGCGAGCGACCTCGCCGACCTACGGAACCGATCAAGAAGGCTCATGGCTCCAGCTCCTCTGAAGGCTAGCAATTCCGCTGTCGACCGCGCAAATGATGGGAGGCCCGGTAGAGCGACGCATTTGGGGAGGACGGCATTCGCCGAGAGTGTGCTACAATTTTTCCTGTCTGAAGCGGTCCGACCGGGTTCGGGGGCATAGCGGGTTGGGTTGCAGACAGCGCACCTTCTTTCAGCGCTAATCCTGCGAGACCGAGCTAGCCACCCTTGAGCTCTCGTTCGCCAGACGTTGGTCCATCCCCCAACGATTGCATCGGGATTTGGGGGACATGCGTTTTCGCACCGCGACGACTGGCATCTTTGGTTGGAAACGCTCTAGCGGCTCTTGGATTCTGGCCTTACCGCTTTCGCTCGCGACCGTCCCGGACTCTTCCGCGGAGGTCGACCCCGATCCGATCGTCCTGGTCGGTGCCGGCGATATTGCCGGTTGCGGTCCTCAAAACGACGACCAGACGGCGGCGCTTCTGGACGGCATTCCGGGCACGGTGTTCACCCTCGGCGACCATGCCTATCCGAACGCCACGGCCCAGAAATTTGCGAGTTGTTACGATCCGAGCTGGGGGCAGCACAAAGACCGCACGCGCCCCTCGGCGGGCGATCACGACTACAGCACGGCGGGCGCGTCAGGCTACTTCGGCTATTTCGGCGACCTGGCCGGCAATTCCGGAGAAGGCTACTACAGCTACGACCTGGGAAGCTGGCATATCATCGTTCTCAACAGTAACTGTCTCGAAGTCGGAGGCTGCGACGCCGATTCCCCTCAGGGGCAGTGGCTGCAGGCTGACCTCGCTTCGAACCCCAGCACCTGTTCGCTCGCCTACTGGCATCACGCCCGATTCAGCTCGGGCGCCGAGGGAAGCTCGGCCTCGGCCGGTGATCTCTTTCAGATCCTCTACGACGCCGGTGCCGACGTAGTCTTGAACGGCCACGACCACGACTACGAACGATTCGCCCCTCAAGATCCCGATGGAACGCTCGATCTGGCTCACGGGATTCGCCAGTTCGTCGTCGGGACCGGGGGGGCACCGCTTCAACCGTTCGCGAGCGTACTGCCGAACAGCGAGGTGAGAAACTCCGACACGCACGGTGTTTTGAAGCTGACGTTACACGCGACCTCGTATGAGTGGGATTTCGTTCCCATCGCCGGCATGTCGTTTACCGACTCGGGCAGGGGGGATTGCATCGAGCCTCGTCAACCACCGGCGACGACCATCAGCTCGCCTTCCGCCGGCGCGGTATTGATGGTTGGCGAGCCAGTGAGCTTCGTGGGCGCAGCGAACGACCTCGAGGACGGCGACCTCACTGGAAGTCTCACTTGGACCTCGGACCGTGACGGTCTCGTGGGAACCGGGGGCTCTTTCTCCACGACGACGCTCTCGGCGGGCACCCACGAGATCAGCTCCTCGGCAACGAACTCGGGGGGCCTGAGTGGTGTCGCCCTGATCACCATCACCGTGACCGCGACCGCGGGCGAAACGACGTTGGTCGAAGCGAGCGTCGCGTCATCGTCCGACGACGCCGAGGAGTCGGCAACCGGAAGCGTGGCCCTCGGCAGCTTCGACCTGGATCTGGTGCACGACCAGGCCAGTGGCACGCCCCAAACGGTCGGCTTACGTTTTCCGCAGGTCGGGATTCCTCGAGGCGCGAACGTTTCCGAAGCCTACGTTCAGTTTCAGGCGAGCGGAATCAGCACCGGGCCAGGTTCACTCACCATCGAGGGAGAGGCGGTCGATGATGCCTCTACGTTCAGCTCGTCGGGCGCAAACGTGTCGTCGCGGCCGCGAACCAGCGCCGCGGTTTCCTGGTCTCCACCCGATTGGCTGGCGATGGGCGAGGCCGGCATCGATCAGCGTACGCCGGATATCGCCTCCGTTCTCGAGGAGATCGTTTCCCGGCCCGGTTGGGAGAGTGGCCATTCGTTGTCTCTGATCGTCACCGGCACCGGCACGAGGATGGCGCGGGCCCACGACGGCGATCCGATGAACGCTCCCTCGCTTCACGTGAGTTACCAGAGCCTCCTGTTCACCGATCGCGTACTGACGAGCGATCTAGTGACCGACAATCGCTTCTACCTCGCCTGCGACACGATCGTCCTGGGTCCGGATTTCCACATCATGGACCCCGGCTCCGTGGTCTTCCGCGCCGGCAGTCGCATCATCATCGAGAACGGTTTCTCCGTGGGAAGCGGCGCGTGGGTCACGATGCAGCTCGACCCGGCATGCACCGTCGACGCGTTGCCGCTCGTCTCGATCGATGCGCCCGCCGATGGATCAAGCTTTGGTCCCGGCGTGCCGGTCGATTTCGTGGGCGTTGCCACGGACGAGGAAGACGGCGATCTCAGTCCCAATCTGTCATGGGTGTCGGACCGGGACGGAAGCATCGGATCGGGCAGGGCCATTTCGGTAACGGGTCTGTCCTCGGGACTGCATCGGGTCACGGCCCGAGCCTCTGACGACGGAGGACTCGTCGGATCGGATCAGATCACGATCACGGTGCACGACACGCCCCCGAGCGTGAGCATCATGTCACCTTCCGGAGGGTCGAGTTTCGAGCTCGGGACGGCGATCGATTTTGCCGGTACGGCAAGCGACCCCGAGGACGGCGATCTCACCGCCAGCCTCACCTGGATCTCGGACTTGGACGGTAGCGTCGGTTCCGGGGGGTCTTTCATCACGAGCCTGCTTTCTCCTGGCCCGCACACGATCACCGCCTCGGTGACGGATAGCGTGGGGCTCACCGCAACCGACCAAATCACGCTGCAGGTGTTCACCAGCACACCACCCGGTGTGAGCATCACTTCACCTGCGAGCGGCGCGAGCTTCGATTTCGGCGAGGCCATCTTTTTCTCGGGGACAGCGAGCGATTTAGAGGATGGGGACCTCACCGCCGCACTCTCCTGGACCTCGGACGTCGATGGAGAGATCGGGGCGGGCGGCTCGTTCACCCATGCCGCGCTCTCACTCGGCCAGCACACGATTACCGCTTTGGTTATCGACAGCGAAGGACTTATCGGCTCGGATCAACTCATCTTGACGGTCAACAACACACCGCCGACGGTGGCCATCGCTCTGCCGGTGGACGGGGCGAGCTTCGATTTCGACGAGAACGTCGATTTCTCGGGGACGGCTAGCGATGTGGAGGACGGGGACCTCACCGCCGCACTCTCCTGGACCTCGAACGTCGATGGAGAGATCGGAACCGGGGGCTCGTTCAGCCATTCCGCGCTCTCTCTCGGCCAGCACACGATTGCCGCGTCGGTGACGGATAGCGAGGGGCTTACCGGCTCGGATCAAATCATCGTGACGGTGAACAATACGCCGCCGACGGTGGCCATCACTCTGCCGGTCGACGGGGCAAGCTTCGATTTCGGCGAGAACGTGGACTTCTCCGCGACGGCAAGCGACTTGGAGGATGGGGACCTTACCGCGAGCCTCGTTTGGGAGTCCGATCGGGACGGCAGCCTAGGCATGGGCGGCTCGATCTCGACGACCACGCTTTCATCGGGGAGTCACACGATCACCGCCTCCGCCGTGGATGGCGAGGGCCTGATGGGAGAGGCCTCGGTCAACCTGTCCGTGGGCGATCCGGCGGCGACGATCGTCCAGGCCCGAGTTGTATCGAGCTCGGACGACGCCGAAGAGGATCAGAGCGGCATCGTTCGGCTCACCAGCAGCGATCTCGAGCTCGTCGAGGAAGCATCTACCCAGACGGTCGGGATTCGCTTCGACGGGGTCGACCTCCCTCGGGATGCCGCCATCTCGAATGCTTACATTCAATTTCAAACCGATGAAACGGGCAGCGCTCCGACGCTTCTTCTCATCGAGGGCGAATCGGCTGATCATTCCTTTGCGTTCGTCGCGTCCAGCGGTGAGGTATCCACGAGACCACGGACGTTAGCCTCGGTCCTTTGGACCGCACCGGCGTGGACGACCGCGGGCGAGGCGGGGTCAGGCCAGCGAACTCCTAATCTCACTCCCGTGATACAGGAGATCGTGAGCCGGCCCGGCTGGTCGAGTGGAAACGCCCTGTCGGTCATCATCACCGGCACGGGTAGACGCACGGCGGAGGCCTACGACGGCCTTCCGAGCGGCGCACCGCTCTTGCATGTCGAATACACGGGAATTCTCGAGAACAACCCACCCCAGGTAACGATCACCACTCCCGTGAATGGAGCGACGTTCGAAACAGGAGAACACATTGTCTTCTCCGGTGGCGCAACCGACCCCGAGGACGGGGACCTGACGTCCGGTCTAACGTGGGAGTCCAATCTCGACGGTGTCATCGGAACGGGAGGCGCTTTTGTCCGCTTCGATCTTTCGGAGGGCACGCACATCGTTAGCGCGACAGCGATCGACACGGATGGCCTCACGGCTTTCGATCAGGCTGTGCTGACGGTGTCTCCGGGAGGGATCGTGGTCGTGGGAGCCGGAGACATCGCTACCTGCAGCTCTCAGAACGACGAGGCGACGGCCGCGCTTCTCGACGGCATTTCCGGCACCGTGGTCACATTTGGTGATCACGTCTACCCCGATGGCACGGCGCAGGAATTCACCAACTGCTACGACCCGACCTGGGGGCGTCACAAATGGCGGACGCGCCCTTCGACGGGGAATCACGATTACCACACTCCGGGTGCATCCGCTTATTTCGTCTACTTCGGCGCCGCCGCGGGCAATCCGGAAGAGGGCTACTACAGCTACGACCTGGGGTCGTGGCACATCATCGCTCTCAACAGCAATTGCTCTGATGTGGGTGGTTGTGGGCCCGGGTCGCCTCAGGGACAATGGTTGCAGGCCGACCTGGCGGCGAACCCGAGCACCTGCACCCTCGCCTATTGGCATCATCCACGATTCAGCTCCGGCCCCCATGGCAACGCTGCCGCCGCCGTGGACCTGTTCGACATGCTCTATCAAGCCGGTGCCGATGTGGTCCTGACCGCCCACGATCACGACTACGAGCGCTTCGCACCTCAGGACTCGAATGGGAATCTGGACGGGACCCGCGGCATCCGTCAGTTTGTCGTCGGCACCGGAGGTGCCTCCCTCTATGAGTTCGCGACCATCGAGCCGAACAGCGAAGTCCGTTACCGGGATTCACACGGGGTTTTGAAGTTGACGCTTCATCCGACGAGCTACGAATGGGAGTTCGTCCCCGTGGCGGGAAGCACTTTCACCGACACGGGCACGGGCTCTTGCGTCGTGGCTCCCTGAGAGCCTCGGGCCATCAATACCACAGGCCTGTCCAATGCCAGCGAGGTCCGTGCTCGACCCTCGGGAAACGGACGGGAACGGCAAGTCTCACGGTTTCGGGGACGGGCTCGGGCGGAGCGCCCTCCAAGCGGAGCAACCTTTCGATGCGCTCTTCGGCGTTAGGATGCGTTCGCAGCAGAGACGGGTCGGGAATCTTGCGCCCGGGAACCACGAGATCCAGGAAGCGCCTCTGGTAGCGCTCCATCTTCGCCAAGGCCGAAGCGAGCCCGCGGGCATCGCCAGTAAGCTCGTAAGCGCCGATATCGGCGTCGTGCTCTCGCGTCCGGGAAAGCGCGAGCTGGAGCAGGGTCGCCAGGCTTGGAGCGGCGAGCAGCAGTAACACGAGAAGCCACGGCACAGTGACGCGACCCATAAGAAGCAGGGGCAGGTTGATCAGCAACAGAAGCTGCCCCACGAACGAGAGGCTCGTCGTCATCCGGCTCACCATGTCCGCCAGCGTCATCACCCGGAGGTCGTTGTTTCGCAGATGACTGACCTCGTGAGCCAGTACGCCAGTGAGCTCGCGGAGATTCAGCGCTCTCAGTAACCCGTCGGTGACGCCAATGGCCGCTCGTTCCCGATCGCCCACGGTGAAGGCGTTCATCACCTGCGAGGGCACGTAGTACAGGCGCGGCACCGAAGCCAATCCCGAGCGCTGCGTCAGTGCCGCCAGGACGTTCTCGAGTGCCGGCAGCTCCCCCGGGTAGAGAGCACGCGCTCCGTAGAGCCGCATGATGACGTTCGGTGCGATGCGCGGACTCACCCAGAGGGCGAAGACACCGAAGCCCGCCGCGACGGCGGCTCCGCCTCTGCCGGCAAGGGCGTAACCCAGGACGAGCATCAGGAGGCCCATGCACGCGAGCAGCAGCAAGGTGTGGAGCGCGTTGGTGCCGCGGTGGGAGTGCACCAGAGTCTGAGACATGTCGAGCCAGTCTAACGCGGCTCGGAACTCGCCGAGCAACGAGGGAGGGGCCCAGGAAGTCGTGACGCAGTGCGATCTTGACAGAGCCCTGCGAAGCGTGTAAGTAAGTGCTTACTATGCGCCGAAGCGCGTCGCCCGCTCGGGCGCGGGACGACTTTCCCAGGTTCTCGCGCACCGTCCTGCGATACCCGTGATCCGGCCAGGGGTCCGTCGCTCTTGAGCGCTGCCTTTCTCTCCCTCGCCGCCTTTGCAATCGCGATCCTCTTCAGCTGCTTCACACCCATCAACGTCGGACTCCTCTCAATCGCCTTCGCCTTCTTCGTGGGCGTCTTCTTTGCGGGGATGAAGGCCTCAGACGTCGCCGCCGGCTTCCCCTCGAGCCTCTTCCTCGTCCTCGTCGGCGTTTCCCTCCTCTTCGCCCAGGCCAAGGTCAACGGCTCCCTCGACCCCGTCGTCAACCGAAGCGTTCGCCTCGCTCGCGGCAATCCGGGAATCGTCCCCCTCGTTTTCTTCTTTCTGGCCATGGCGCTCTCCACGATCGGCGCGGGAAACATCGCGGCGACGGCGGCGCTCGCTCCCCTGGCCATGAGCGTCGCGGGCAGGATCGGCGTAAGCGCCTTCCTCATGACGATCATGGTTGCGACCGGGGCGAACTCCGGCGCCCTCTCCCCATTCGCTCCGACGGGGATCATCGCCAATGGGCAGCTGGCGCGCATCGGGATCACATCGGTCGAATGGCGTATCTTTTCGAGCAACCTCATCGCCCAGACATTCGTCGGCATCACGGGCTATTTCCTACTCGGAGGGACGAGGCTCCTGGCACGCGAGGTGACGGCGGGGCACGCGGCGCCCGATGCGCCGTTCGATTGGCGGCAAAGCTTGACGCTCGCGGCCATTGCGACCTGGATTCTGAGTGTAGTCGTCTTCGGTCTGGATGTGGGAATGAGTGCCTTCATCGCCGCCGCGGTGCTTACGCTCGCGCGAGCCGCCGACGAAGAACAGGCCATTAAGGCGATCCCCTGGAACACCATCCTTATGGTCGCGGGCGTGACCGTGCTTATCTCGGTGCTCGAGAAAACCGGCGGCATGGACCTCTTTACCGGGTTTCTGACTCGTTTCTCGACACCGCGGAGCATCACCGGTGTCATCGCCTTCGTGACGGGTGTCATCTCGGTCTATAGCAGCTCCTCGGGCGTCGTGCTCCCGTCTTTTCTTCCGACCATTCCCGGCCTGATCGAGAAGTTGGGAGGAGGCGATGCCCTGGCCATTGCTTCCTCGATCAACGTGGGAGCCCACCTGGTCGATGTTTCGCCGCTTTCGACCCTCGGCGCTCTTTGTATCGCCGTCGCACCGGCTCACGAGAACCGCACCCGCCTGTTCAACAAGCTGCTGTTGTGGGGCCTTTCGATGAGCGTCGTCGGCGCCGCGGTGTGCTACGTCTTCTTTGGCCTTCTGGGCATCTAGCCAAGCAATGGCCGGAGCGACACCGACGCGGGGAGCCGTCGCAATCGAAAGAGTGCGCAAAGTCTACGGCGACGTGCTGGCGCTCGACGACGTCTCGCTCGAAGTGCGGCCAGGCGAGTTTCTCACCCTACTGGGTCCCTCGGGTTGCGGAAAGACGACGCTCCTGCGTCTCGTCGCGGGCTTCGAGTCACCCGATGCCGGCTCGATCTGGATCTCGGGGCAGAACATGGACGGGCGTCCTCCCTACCAGAGACCGGCCAACACCGTCTTCCAGGACTACGCACTCTTCCCCCATCGAACCGTCGCCGGAAACGTCGCCTTCGGTCTCGAAAGTGCGGGGCTCTCGAGGACGGACATCGAAAGCAAAGTGGCTCGTGTCCTCGACATGGTGCGACTCTCCGGGCTTGGTCAGAGGCGCATCGACCAGCTCTCCGGAGGGCAGAAGCAGCGGGTGGCCCTGGCTCGGGCCGTGGTGCTCGAACCGGACGTCCTGCTCCTCGATGAGCCCATGGCGGCCCTCGACTTGAAGCTCCGCAAAGAGATGCAGCTGGAGGTCAAGAATCTTCAGCAACGTCTTCGGACCACGTTCCTCTTCGTCACTCACGACCAGGAAGAGGCTCTCGTCATGGCCGACCGAATCGCGGTCATGAACGACGGACACATCGAGCAGCTCGATACTCCCGAGTCTCTCTACCAGCGCCCGCGAACGCGATTCGTAGCCGACTTCATGGCAGTCAAGAACCTCTTCGATGCCGTCGTGCTCGAAATCGAAGGTGGCTTCGCCACCGTCCGCACTCGGGGAGGCGTCAGCGTTCGCGCCGCCGACGATGGAGGCTTCCGCGTAGGAGACAACGTAACGATCGGGATCCGCCCGGAACGCATCACCACCCACGCTCCGTCCGGTAACGCGATCCAGAAGCTCGAAGGGATTCTAACTGACGAGGTCTATCTCGGTGATCGAACCGAGTGGAGGGTGCGGGTGGCGGATGAGCTCTTCCAGGTGGCCGAAAGCGCGGCCGTCGTCGAGCAGAGGAAAAAGGGTGAGCCAATCACCATCCGCTTCCTTCCGTCGGACGTTTTTCGGCTCGAGTCATGAACCGCCGGAGACAGGCGTTCCTTCTGTTGATGCCTTGCTTGCTGGTGCTGGTTGCGCTCTTCGTTCTGCCTCAGATTCTGATGTTCGGCGCTTCCCTGGGGCGGCGAAGCGCCTACGGCGGCGTGGTTCGGGATTGGAACGTCGATAACTATCTCCGCGCGCTCGAGCCCATCTACCTGGACATTCTCGCTCGAAGCTTCCTCCTCGCCGGTCTCACGACCGCTCTCTGTCTCCTCGCCGCTTATCCCGTCGCCCTCTGGCTCGGGCTTCGCGCTCCCAAAGCCTGGCGCAACGCGCTCGTGGTGCTCGTCATTCTGCCCTTCTGGACGAGCATGCTGGTGCGCATGTACGCCTGGATCTTCATCCTCCGTGACGAGGGCCTCGTCAATCTCACGCTCCAGAGACTGGGGCTCCCCCGGCTTCCCCTGCTGTACAACGATTTCGCCGTTCTCCTCGGCCAGGTCTATGGCGAGCTCCCCTTCATGATCCTGCCTCTTTACGTCGCCATCGATAGGCTCGATCGATCCGTTCTCGAAGCGGCCGCCGATCTCGGAGCGACCCCGACGAGAACGTTCTGGAAGGTCACGGTCCCTCTGACCGCACCGGGCATCGCCGCAGGCTCGGTCCTCGTCTTCATCCCCTCGCTCGGCGCCTTCCTCGCCCCGGACCTCCTCGGGGGCGGCAGGACCATGTACGTGGGGAACCTGATTCAGAGCCAGTTCGCCGTCGCCCGCGACGTACCGTTCGGCGCTGCCCTTTCGTTTCTCCTCTCGCTCACCGTGATCGCGCTGCTCTTCGTCTTCCGGAAGCCTCTTCGCGCGGCCGAGGAGCTCTAGAGCAGGGTGATGAAAAACTCGGCTCAGCCTGCGCGAGCGGAGCGAGCCCGGCGCGCTTGCCGCGCCGTAAGCAGCCCGCGCCGTAAGCAGCCCGAGCCGTGGCGGCACGATCGATTACGGGTCCCGCCACGGCATTGAGGCACTAGAATGCGAAGGCATCTTACCTCCCGCACCCTGGGTCTCGGAAGTCTCGCCGTCTACTCGTTTCTTTACGCTCCTCTCGCAGTCCTGGCGGCGTTCTCCTTCAATCGAGGTAGGTTGACCTCTGCCTGGGAGGGGTTCACGCTTCAGTGGTACGCCAAACTTCTCGCTGACACCGCGGTCCTCAGATCGCTTCGAAACAGTCTCATCGTGGCTCTCGCCGCCACGGTCCTTTCGACGGTGGCCGGCACCGCAGCCGCGCTAGCTCTTCATCGCCACCGTTTCCGGAGACAGGCTTCCTTTCGAGCACTCGTCACCCTCCCCATCGTCGTTCCCGAGATCGTGATGGCCTCGTCCCTCCTTCTTCTCTTCGCCGCCCTCGGGATCCGTCTCGGGTTCGCCTCCGTGATCTTCGCCCACGTTGCATTCTCGGTCTCTTACGTGGTCCTGGTTGTTCGGGCACGTCTCGCCGGTCTCAACCGCGCCCTCGAGGAGGCGGCGATGGATCTTGGGGCGTCTCCGGGACGTACTTTTTTCATGGTCACTCTCCCCAATATCGCGCCCGGAGTGCTGGCAGCGGCTCTTCTCGTGTTCGCTTTGTCCATCGACGATTACGTCATCACATCTTTCGTCGCCGGCGTCGGCTCGACCACGCTGCCAATCCAGGTCTATTCCATGGTCCGTAGCGGGGTCTCTCCCGAGATCAACGCCGTGTCCACGGTTCTCCTGACGGCGACGGCGCTCATTCTTCTCGCCTCGTGGTGGATCGAGCATGGCGTCAGGCTCTGGAAGGCGGCCATTCCCGCCGCCGCCGGTCTCGGCATCCTCGCGCTGCCATTCGCTCTGGTGCCGCCTCGCCCCGATTCCGACAAGATCCTGAACGTCTACATCTGGTCGAACTACATCGCCCCCGAGACCCTGAAGAAGTTCGAAGATCGTTACGGTGCGCGAGTCAACGTGGATCTCTACGACAGCGTCGAGGCTCTGTTGGCGAAAGTTCAGGCGGGGAACATCGACTACGATGTCCTCTGTCCCACCAACTATGGCGTCGAAATCCTGAAGAAACAGAACCTGCTGCTTCCCCTGGATCACTCGGCGCTTCCAAACCTCGTGAATCTAGACCCCCGCTTTCTGGACCCGGAATACGATCCGGGGAACCGCTACTCCGTTCCCTACTTCTGGGGGACGGCGGGGATCGCCTACCGAAAGAGCCGCGTGGGGTTGGTGGAGTCCTGGGAATCGCTCTGGGACGAGCGCTACGCCGAACGTATCTTGATGCTGGACGATCCTCGCGAGACCTTCGGAGCCGCGCTGAAGTGGAGGGGCTTCAGTCTCAACACAACCGATGAAGCCACGCTTCGAATGGCGCAAGAGCTTCTGCTGAGACAGAAGCGGCTGGTGAAAGCTTACGATTCGGCCAACTTCCAGGACGTCCTTCTCGCGGGCGACGTCTGGATCGCCCACGGCTGGAACGGCCAGTTCGCCCGGGTGATGGATATCGACCCGGACATTGCCTACGTGATTCCCGAAGAAGGCGGGAGTCTCTTCATCGACAGCCTGGTGATTCCATCATCGGCTCGGAATCCCGAGCTCGCCCATGCCTTCATCGACTTCACCCTGGAGGCGGAGATTGCCGCGGAGATCTGCGCCACGATGCAGTACAGCTCCCCCAACCAAGCGGCGCGACGCCTATTGCCCGAGCCCGTTCGGACGAACCCTGCGATTTTCCCCGGAGACGACGTGCTCGAGCGGGTGGAGCTCATTCACGACATCGGGCAGGCGACCCTTTTGTACGACCGTCTCTGGACCGAGGTCAAGACCGCGCAATGAGCGTCGTCGAGTTGCCCGATGAAGCGCGGCGTCGACCCCTCGCTTGGTACCGTGGAATCGGGGTAGCGCAGCGCCGCAATCTCCTCGCCGCCTCGCCCGGGTTGATGTTGGATAGCATGGACGTCCAACTCCAGAGACTGGAATGACGGTACACCGAGTGCGTCTCGAGGGGCAGGTTGCAGCCGTCTCGCCTTGACAGCAACATCGCCGATCATATAAGTAAGTACTTACTATGCCGAAACGCGCCCGGTTGAAGACGGGAACCCGCAAAGCCCCGGCGCGCTCGAATGCAAGGGGCAAGCGCGAGCGGCTCTCCTCGGAAGATCGGCGCGAGCAACTGCTCTCGGTCGCTACTCAACTCTTCGCCGCTCAGGGATTCGACGGGACCACCACGAGGCAGATTGCCGAGCGGGCGCGCATCAACGAAGCTCTCCTGTTCCGCCATTTTCAGAGCAAAGAAGATTTGTACTGGGCCTCCATCGAACGCAAGTGTCGGATGTCGGGAGGCCCGGAGAGGCTCCAGGAGATGCTGGAGAAATCCGAGAACGACCAAGAAGTCTTTTCCGCGATCGCCGAGCAGATCTTGAACCTCTATGACGAAGACAGCACGCTGATGCGGCTCTTGCTCTACAGTGCCCTCGAGAATCATCGCCTCTCTCAGCGGTTCTTCAACACCTACGTCGCCCGGTATCGCGAGCTGCTTGCGAGTCACGTGGATCGAAGGATCGAGGAAGGCAGATTCCGTCCCGTCGAGCCCTTTCTGGCGGCTCGGGCCTTCATCGGAATGCTCATCTACACCATCCAGAGCCAGGCGATCTTCGGCGTCAAGCAGGGAGAAACGCGCGACGTTCGCGAGGTCGCGAAAAGCTTGACGGCGATCTGGCTCGACGGCGTGCGCTCCAAGAGCTGAGTCGAAAGAACGGCCGGCGTGGTGAGTCCGATCGACGCCCGACCCAGGCTCTCGCAACACACGCTCATCGTTCTCAGCCTCGTCGCAGGCGCCGTCGCCGGTGTGGCCGTCAATCTCCTGGTCGGCGCCGGCCGGATCGACCCCGATGGGGTCGCCTGGGTCGTTCGCTACCTGACGCGGCCCCTCGGGCAGATTTTCCTGAACATGCTCTTCATGGTCGTCATCCCCCTCGTCTTCTGCTCCCTCGTCCTGGGGGTCGTCAACCTCGGTAAAGTTGGAAAGCTGGGGCGGCTTTCGGTCAAGACTTTCCTCTACTTCGTGGCCACGACAGCGGCATCCGCCACGCTGGGTCTTCTGCTGGTCAACCTGTTTCGACCGGGAGCCGGCTTCGACCCCGCCTCCCAGGCGCAGCTCATGGAAAGCTTCCGAAGCGAAGCG
>DASPGQ010000102.1 GCA_035620555.1 Vicinamibacteria bacterium | reverse complement strand
AACGTTCGAAAGCCGGCGAGCTCGGGAAGCTCGGGCGCTTTCACGACCCGGAGATTCCCTTTGCCCTCGATAGAGAAAGTGAGGCTCACGGGGTCCCCGGCGCGGACTTCCTCCTTGTTGAGCTCGGCCGAGAAGCGGTACTCGCCCACGGCGCCTTCGAACTCGCGTCCGCGCCCCGCGACCGGAAGGGGCCGCACCTCGATCGAGACGGGCTGGGTGCGGAGGGTCACCGGCTCCGAGGCCCGCGCAAAGAAAGCATCGAAAGGATCGCTCGCGCTCAAACGAAACGCCATCGAGAGTGTGAGAGGCGGAACGTCGAGCGTGCCCGTCTTGGTCGGGAACAGGACGCGCTGTTTGAGAGGAAAGGTGAAGAACTCCTTGCCCTCGATGGTGCGCCGTTCGCCCGAGGGCTGACCCAGGTCCACCTCTTCCACCCAGAATCCCGTGAGCGCGGGATCGTCCTCGATCTCGGGCCCGAGGGGAACGAAGCGACTGTAGAGCCGATAAGTCACCACGAGCTGCTCCCCGAGGTAGACCGAAGGCTTGGACGCCTCGGCGCGAACGAACACGTCCTCCTCCGAGATCTGCACCGGTCGCCGTCTCGGGAACGGATCGAGGAGGCTTCCACGCCCGGGCGACGTCCGCGGCGCGAGCGAGCCGGACACCACCTCGACAGTGATTGGATCGGTTCGGTACGTTTTCCCCCCCGACTCGACGGCGACGGCGCCGATCGAGAACGTCCCTTCCTTCTGCGGAAGCAGCTGATAGATGAACGATCGAGTCGACGACATCTGACCGTTGACGATCTGGAACTGGCTCGACGTGGATCGACCCGTGACCCGAAAGCCATCGATGGCCGGCAGCTCGGGCTCCGCCCCGCCACCTCCTCCGGAGATGGATACGGTGAGCTCGAGCACGTCCTGGACTCCGATCCGCGAAGCGTTCACGGTGGCCTGAACGTCGATATCCTGGACGGTTGCGCTCGCGAGGGCGAGAACGAGTGCGAGGGGACTCACCAGATCTTTCCCTTACCGCGGGCCTTCGCCTTCTGCTTCTCCTGCTGTTGCTGCTGGAGCGCCTGTTCCATCTGGGCGAGGGCCTGGAGGATCTGCTCCGCCTCCTCGCGGCTCATCTCCATGGGCTGGGGTTGCGACTCTTGCTCGGAAGGACTCTCCCCGCCCGGTGCGGATTCCGCGTCGTTTGATTCGGGCTCGCCTGGATCCTGGGATTGTTGTTCCTCGTCCTGGTCCTCTTCGCCGTTTCCCTGCTGTTGCTGCTGCTGTTGTTGTTGCTGCTGCTGCTCTTCCCGCTTCTTCAGAGCGAGCTCCAGGTTCTGTCGCGCCTCGACGTCGGCCGGATCGATCTTCAACGCCTCGGCGTAGGCGCGAATCGCCTCGTTCCACTTCTCGTTCTTGAAGTGAATGTTCCCGATGTTGAACTCGCTCCGCCTCTTGACTTCCCCGTCCGTCGAGAGCCCGGTCTGATACTCCTGGAGCGCCGTCTCCAGGTCCTCCTTGCGATAGTGGACGTTCCCGATGTTGTAGTGGAGCTCGGGGGCATCGGGATGGCCCACCTGAGCCCGCGTATAGCTCTGGAGGGCTTCGTCCAGCTTTCCGTCTCGATACAGCTCGTTGCCCTCACGGTTCTCCCGCTCCTCGGCGGGCCCGAGGATCTGCCCCACGACGAGCACGACGGTGAAGAGTCTCATCCGCGCCCCTCCCGCAAAACCAGAGTCTCCGCCAGCAGGAAAGCGAGGGCAAACCCCAGCGGCCAGTAGAAGCGCTCCTGGTAGCGGCGGAAGAGCTGGGACTGGAGCTCTTCTCCCTCCATCGCCTGAATCGCGGAAGCGACGGCTTCGATCTCGCGATCCTGCTCGGCAATGCGGAAGTACTTACCGCCGGTCGAAAAGGCGAGGCGGGAGAGCGTCTCTTCGTCCAGCCGGCTCAAAACCGGCTCGCCCGAGTCGTCCCTCACGTAGTCGGTGACCTCGCCCCGCTCGTCTCGAAGCGGGATCGGCTGGCCCCCGGGGGTACCCACCCCGATGGCGTGAACGACGATGTTCTCGTCCCTGAGTTTTTCCGCCGCGCCGAGGGCGCTTCCCGAGAGCTCCTCTCCATCCGTCAGGAGCACCACGACGCGGTAGCGGGTCTGCTCGCTCACGAAGCTCGCGCGCGCCCGTTCGAGCGCGCCCGCAATGTCGGTCCCGGGCTCGGGAACGATTCCGGTGGTGACGGTATCGAGGAACACCCGCGCCGCCCCGTAATCGACGGTCAAAGGACACTGAACGAACGCCGAGCCGGAGAACACCACGAGCCCGACGCGGTTTCCCCTGAGCCTTTCGATGAGCTCGGAAGCGATGTA
>DASPGQ010000101.1 GCA_035620555.1 Vicinamibacteria bacterium | reverse complement strand
GACGTTTCCCGCCGCTACGGCTGGACGGCGCTGCCGTTCTGAACCGGCCGCCAACTTGTGTCGGGGTCGTACCGGACGATGGCGGCGACGGCCGTGGCCGTCTCGGGCCCCAGGTCCTTTTCGTATACGACGCCGCTGGCGTTCACGATGAAGGTCATGACGCCACTCGCATCGTACTGAGCCGGCCACGCAATTAGCGCGAACCCGCCGGACATCTCGCTGTCTCTGAGGTAGTCCATCTCTCCGCCCGGGGCTGCCGGCCCCTGCGCCGTGAGAATGCGGAAGTAGTAGCCATGAAACGGCTCCGGCGACTTGCGTGCGCCGAGATCGTAACCGTCGTCGGAAGCTCCGGCCACGAGATCGCCGAGGGGGCTGCGCGGCTGGTGGCGCGTCGGCGGCCAGTACAGCCCGTTCTGCCGGCCCGGTTCGCTTCCGAACCGTTGCGCGTAGAGCCCGGCTCGGTTCTCGTCGTGCGCGGTTCTGGCGTAAGCACGCTGCGCCTTCACGTAGGCCCGGCATACGTCGATGACGGCTAGTTCGTTGCGGCCGATGCGCCGGGCGAGGATCTCTTCCCGGCCGGCGGGGGCATCGAACCGCCAGCCTTGATCGCTCCTGACTAGCGGAATGGGGAACGGCCAGTCCTCATTGCCGACGATCAGTTCCTTGGTGTTGGCGTCGCGGTCTTCGAGACGCCATTGCTCCCCGATCGCTGCCAGGAACACCTGTTGGTTCCGGCGGCCGGTTGCCGGATCCGACCCGGAGACGAGGTCCCGTCCTTCGGGGCCGAACAGTTTGACCAGCGCCTCCAGATCGCCACCGTTGACGGTGTCGATGAGGGTACGGACCGCATCGTCGGGCGTGGCAAAGGTGCGGTCCTCTGACTTCGGGGCGCAGGACGCCACAGCGACGCTCGCGAGGATCGCCGCTCCGATCAGCGACCTCGTCATCGCCGGCGCCTGCCGGAGGAGCGGCTGCGCTTGCCGCGTGCGCTCGCCGAGCGTTCCGACCGGCCGCTCGAGTAGTTGGAGAAGGCGTCGGAGGCCGTGCCGCTCCGCGCCGCGGCCGTGCTCGAGCGGTCCCGGTTCTGACCGCGCGACTCGTATGACGCCGCGCCGCTCCGCACCGTCTGCGTTCGTTGCGTCTGCGTCTCGGATCGTTCGGTGCGCTGCTCTCGCGCGTTGGCTGCCCGGTCGCTGCGCGTCTCCGCGATGTCCTCGCGGTGCTCCAGGACATCCTCGCGCGCGTCCTCGCGGTGTTCGTACCAGTCCTCGCGCGCGTCTTCACGATCGTCGTACCAGTCGTCCCAGGCGTCGTTGTACATGTACGGCGCGCCGTGCCAGCCGTACGGCCCGTAGTAATAGTCGTTGTCGATGGCGGCACCGATGACAATGCCGGCTGTAAAGCCGATCAGGCCCGCGGCCATCGCCTCGGCGGCATCATCGTCCTCCTCCTGGATTACGACCGTGGTGGAGGTTGGCGCCTCCGTGTAGACCATCTTGGGGTCGTACTGCGGCACGTGGACCACCTGCGCGTTGGCGGGCTCGATGACGATGATGTTCTGGCCGCTGTCCAGGGTCTTGAGGCTGACCGTCTGCTGGGGCGTGGTTTTCAGCTTGCCGCTCGCGAGCGCGTCCGCGCGCAGTCGCTGCACGCTGTCGAGCACGCCCGCCCGGTCGCTCGAGACGGCCCGGCCGACCTCGGTGGTCCAGTCCAGGTTCGTGGCCATGAAGTCCACTACCTGTGGGAAGATCACGAGTGCCACCAGGCTGGGCTCGTACCCGGTCTGGCGAGTCGCGTCCTGCAGGGCCGAGCCCGTGAACGGCGGCTTGGTCTTCAACCAGGCGTCGAGCTCCTTGACGCGTGCCGGAGTCGTCGCCGACACGAGCATCTGCGCCAGTAGTTGATCAGGGTAGAGAGCAACCGGCGCCATCAAACCATCGACCTCGTCCGGCGGCAACTTCGCAACCGGCGCAGCTTTCGACGATGGTTTCTGACTCGCCTGGTTTTGGGCAGTCGTCGAAGCGATTCCGGCGGTGGCGGCCCCGACTACTGCCATCAGGGCGACCTCATGCACGCTCGTCACGTACGCCATTCTACACTTTCGCTTCGGCGCGGAACCGACGCCGTTACCACTTCAAGTTGCTCCAGAAAGCGACTTTACGTTGCTATATGTTTTTTGTATATGCATGAAATATACCTGTAATTGTGAATGGAAAACCAATGAAGAACGTGCAGATCAGCCTCGACGAAGACCTCATCGGGATCGTCGACGAGCTCGCGGCATCGGCGAATCTGTCACGATCGGCCGTCGTACGCGACGCTTTGAGAAAATGGGTCCGCGAGAGGGAAGTCAAGAAGTTCGAGGACGAGTGGATCGCCAAGCTGAGGGAAGAACCTCAGGACCTGAGCGACGCGCCGGCGTGGGCGGAGGCCGAGAGCTGGAGTGATGAGTGAATCGCGGCGACGTGTGGTTGATCGAGCTCGGAGGTCGGATTGGCCTTCGGCCGGTCGTCGTTCTCACGAGGCAAAACGTCTTGCCGTAGGTCAACAAGGTCACCGTGGCCGAGATCACAACAAAGGACAAGGGATACCCAACCGAGATCGACATCGACCAAAAAGCGAACCTTCCCAAGTCGTCGTTCGTGCAAGCTGACAACGTTCACACCGTTCCGAAGCAAAAGCTCGATCGATACGTTGGAACTCTTGACCGCGAGACGATGCGGGAAGTCTCTAGGAAGGTCATTCTGGCGCTGGAGCTCGAGAGTCTCACCTCAGAGGGATAAAGTAACGTGAAGCGGCGCGAGGGGCCCATTCCCGCAAAGGCCAAGGAAAGTCCACGGTGGGGCGGGCCTGACTTACTTGTCCACCTCGTTCGCGGCTAGCATCCTGCGCATCAAATCTTCGGTGAACGCCTCGCTCGCCGAGTGGCAGTACGTTACACGCTGGCTCGAGGGCAGGTCCTTCGAGGCGAGAAGGTAAGGCTTCTCCTCGCCGGGGCGGACATCATCGGGTAAGGTCTGGATTTCGACGGGGAGCTCTTCACACTGGATCCAATCGGGGGAGGTCAGGTAGGCCACCGCGAGTGTATCGAAGGGGAAGATCGCCCGGATGGCAAAGCGCTCGTCGTACCACTCCACATAGTCGCGAAGGGGCTCGAGAAAGAACTCGCCAATCTCTGGCACCGTGGCGAACCGCTCGATCTGCTCCTCGCCGAGCGGAGTCTTGGACGAGATCTCGAAGGGAGCGAGAATGACCGGTGCCCCGGAGTCGAGCAATACCTGAAAACCGGCGGGATCGAGCTCGAAGTTGAAGTCCATGAGAGGGGCTCCGCCTTCGCCGAGAGTGAATCTCTGGCCTGGCCGTCGTCCGGCGACGGCGATGATCCGATTGATACGACCGGCGAGCTCGGGATGGTTCGTCAGCACCGTCGCCACGTTCGTCACCGGTCCGAGCGCGAGGATAGAGAGCGCGCTTTCGCCGAGTGCCGCTGTCAGAGCGCGAGAGGCGTCGGTCTCGACACCCAGCTCTTCCGCCCCCGAGGCTCCCGAGTAAACCGCAAGCCCCTCGGGTCCGAAGCGGCTCACGATCTCCTGGGCAATCGGATAGCCGATCTCGAGAGGGGAGTTTCCGAAGACGACGCTCACCCCGACGATCTCGAGCTCGGGAGAGTGAAACGCTTGAAGAAGAGCGAGCCCATCGTCGGGCTCGTGACCCCCACGCCTGACGGCCGGATCCACGTCGAGCCAAACCGCGATCGGCGACGGTGACTCCGACACGGTCGTTTCGGGGACTCGACAGGCGGAGACGATCGCCGCGGCGAGCACGAGCTTCCGCGTCATTTCAGCCCTCGGGCCAGACTCACCAGCGTCCGAATGCGCTCGGCGTCGGTGGTCGCGCGGGAATATTCCGGCGGGCGAAGCAGGCCGCCCATGTGCACCCGAGGGTTGCGAAACTGCATTCCGCTCTCGATGTCCACGAATCCCGTGATGTGAAGCTCGCTGGCACGGGTTTCCCTCGCGATTTTCTCGATGTTCCTTTCGTGGATGCTGCCGGCCGGCATCACGATGATCCGCTCGCCCGCTTCTTCGATCAGCTGCCGGAGCAGATCGAGCCCCGCCATGGCGGACTCCTCCTGGCCCGACGTCAACAGACGGTCGACGCCCAGCTCCACCAGTGATTCGAGCGCCTCGAAAGGCTCGCGCGCCATGTCGAACGCGCGATGGAAGGTCACGGCCATGGGTCGCGCCCGTTCGACGAGGGCGCGAGTGCGGTCCCGATCCACGTTGCCTCGAGGATCGAGGACGCCGATGACGACGCCGTCGGCGCCGAGCTGCTTGGCGGCGTTGATGTCCTCGAGCATGACTTCGTGCTCGGTCTCGGTGTAGAGAAAGTCGCCTCCCCGAGGTCGGACGATGACGTGAAGTCCAATCCTAAGCCTCCGCCGTGCGAGGGCGATGGCTCCGGCGCTCGGCGTGAGGCCGCCCTCGAGAAGAGCGGTGCACAGCTCGACCCGTGCGGCACCCCCGGCTTGAGCCGCGACGGCTCCTTCCACGGAATCGACACAGGCTTCGACGAGCATGGCGACAAGTCTAGCAGGGTGACGAGAGAGGTTACATCACCCCGCGCGAGCACCGCCGATGGAGAGGCTAGAACGCGCCGATGTGCGTGATGGTCCGCGCCGCCTCTTCGGCCCCACGCCGAAGAGCGCGCGTCACGCCTTTAGAGCGACAATATTCGCTCAAGAAGCCCGCCGCGAATGTGTCCCCGGCGCCGGTCGTATCGACCACCTGGTCAACCGAAACGGCGGGCACGCGCAGCCGCCCGCCTCCGGTCAGCGCGAGGCTTCCTTCGGCCCCGAGCGTGACGATGAAGAGCTTGTTCTGCCGCCGGGCGACGGTCTCGAGCGCATCGATCAAGGCCCGGTGCGACGAGCTCAGTCCGAAAAAAGCGATAGAAAATCCCGGCCCGTATTCTTCGACGCGTTCCGTCGTCGGCCGATCGGCGATGTCGGCGAAATCCACCGCACGAATTCCTCGCGAAGGGGTCTCCACGATCGAAGCGAAGAAACCATCGATCTGCTCGTAGTAAGGGGCGAAGAGAAGATCCGCGTCGGAGATGAGCTCTTGCTCGGGCGCCCCGATGCGGAACTCGCCGAGAATCCCTTGGTGGTATTCGACGAAGATCTTCTCGCCCGATGGCTCGAGGTCGATGAGCTGGAGGGACGTACGTCCGGCGATCTCGGTGATGCAGGCGCGCACATCGAGCGTCTCGATGCCTCGCCGTGCAATCACCGCTTCTTCATCCGTGCCAAGAGCGCTCACGAGAGTGATTCGATCGGACGGGTCGAACAGACGACGCGCATGAGCGACAAAATTGAGAGCGATGCCGCCCGGGCGATCGAGCTTCAGGGGAAGGTAGCGATCCACTCCCAAGTCCCCGACGCAAACGACGTTCATCGTCGCGCCTCGCGTACGAGAGCGATTACCTTTTCGGCGGCGACGTAATCGCCTTGCTTGAGGCTCGTTCCCACGACCGCTCCGTCCGCGACACGGAGAAGCTCGCCTACGTTCGATAGGTCGAGGCCGCTTCCGACGAGCACGGGCAGATCGCCGGCGCCTTGTTTCGATTCTTCTAGGTCGGGAACGGACGGCGGTTCCCCGGTCGCGCGACCGGTCACGAGAACCGCATCGGCGGCAGCCTCTCTCGCGAGCCGCGCGGATTCCGCGAGACCTCTCTCGACGAGCATTCTGGCGTACTTGACTTGTATGTCCGCCAGAACGAGGACATCCTGGGCTCCGATGTGGGACCGATAACGGATCAGGGCATCGGGGTCGATGCGCATACGGCCACCGTGCTCGGGACGCTCCATCGGATCCACGAAATAATCCGTTCGAATGAAGGCCGCGCCGGCCATCGAAGCGACGGCGAGCGATGCCTCGGGGTCATTCAGCAGAATCTCCACGCCGACGGGCACCCGCGCGTGGAGCACGAGCTCTCGACAAACTCGAGTCATCGCCGCGATCGTCTCTCGGGAAGCCTCGACGCGGTGTGGACGGTCCTCCTCGTTCTCGACGAGAACACCGTCGACCGGCCCCGCATGAAAGGCGTCGAGGTCGACCAGGGCTTTCGCCACGGACGCTTCGATCCCGGGGCTTTCAGGGTATCCCGGCAGCGGCGGCAAATGGATGACCCCGATGATCGGCTTACGCCCGGAAAAGAGGCTTGTGAACCGGCTCGTCCCTATCATATCGTGCGTTCTCGCAATTAGGCGCCGAAACCGTTGCCGGGCAACCCGATAGCCAAGAACCGGGCGACTCCCGGAGACCTCGGAACCGTCTGTAATACAATCGCTCGATCACGTAGGAGCATGCCATGAAAGCCAAGCTTCTTGTAACATTGGGCCTCGGCTTGGGAGTCGCGCTACCCGCGGCTTCCGGAGATTTTCGCCAGGATCTGCTCGCCAAGTTCGAGCGCGTGCCGCTCGCGCACCTGCCGACACCTCTCGAGGAGTTGAAGGCGCTGTCGAAGGATCTCGGAGGGCCGCCTCTGTACATCAAGCGGGACGATCAAACCGGGCTGGCTTTCGGAGGGAACAAAGCCAGAAAGCTGGAGTTCATCTTCGCCGACGTGCTCCGGAAGAAGTCCGACGTCATCATCACCTGGGCCGGCATCCAGTCCAACTGGGCCCGGCAGACGACCGCGGCGGCGCGAATCCACGGCATTCGGCCGATTCTCGTGCTGACCCGGGGCGAGCATTCCCCGCACCACGGCGGTAATCTGCTTCTCGATTCGTTGATGGGGGCCGACGTCCGCCTCATCGATCCCGGCGCGGACCGAGCTTCGATCGTCAGACGCATCGCCGAAGAGGAGCGCGCCGGCGGCCATCGTCCCTACGTCGTTCCCGTTGGAGGCTCGGTGCCCTCGGACTCCATGGATCGTCCTCTCGGGGCCGTCGCCTATGCCCACGGGTTCTGCGAGCTTATCGAGCAGGCGGCCGAAGCCGGTGTCAGTTTCGACCACGTCGTGCTCGCCACCGGGTCCGGAGGCACGCAGGCCGGTTTGATGGTCGGCGCCGCCGCTCTCGCCCCTCACGTGAAAGTCGTGGGAATCAGCGTCTCGGGTGAGAAACGGGTGGCCAAGGAACAGGTTGCTCGCATCGCCAACGAGACAGCGGAGGCGCTCGAGCTCTCGCATCGCTTCTCTCCCGAGGAGACCATCGTACTCGACGACTACATTGGGGAAGCTTACGGCGTGGTCAACGAGGCGACGGCAATGGCGATCGGGGCTCTCGCGCGCCACGAGGGCATTCTGCTCGATCCCGTCTACACGGGGAAGGCCATGGCGGGAATGCTCGATCTCATCAAGAAGGGCTATTTCGAAGGGAGCCGCGGAATCGTCTTCGTCCATACCGGCGGCACGCCGGCGCTCTTTGCCTACGAGGACGAGCTTCTGAGTCACCTCGGGCAGAAACCCTAGCCATGATCCGCAACGAAGGCGAGCGGTTGTCGCGCGTCATCGTCTCGACGCCGCGAGAGCAGTATTTCAAGGTTTCCGATCCGAAGCTCCACAACTTCAACGAGATCGCGGATCCCGAACGGACCCATGCGCAACACGGCGAGCTGTGCGCAATCCTGTCCCGAAGCGGAGCGGAGGTCATCGATCTGCCCGAGCTGATTGGCCATCCCAATTCGGTATTCACGCGAGACGCCTCCGTCGTCACCCCCCAAGGGTACGTCAAGCTGCGGCTCGGCCTGTCGAGTCGAAGGGGCGAAGCGGACTGGATGGCCTCGGCTCTCGAACAGCACGGAGAGCCCTGCGCCGGCGAGATCGAGCGTCCTGGCACGGTCGAGGGCGGCGATGTGATCCTTGCAGGAAAGGTCGCTTTCGTCGGACATTCGTCGCGCACGAACTCGGACGGCGTTCGTCAGATGTCCGAGCTGCTCCAGAAGATGGGCTTCGAGGTTCGGATCGCGGACGTCGACAACGTCCTCCATCTCGGCGGTACCATGAGCGTCATCGCCCCCGAGCGGATCCTCGCCTGCCGCGGCAACTACCCGGGAGGTTTCTTCAAAGGGTTCGAGGTGGTATGGGTCGAGGAAGAGGGGCCTTCCACCGGCAACGTGATTTGCCTCGGCCCGAACGAAGTCCTCGCCAACGAAGCCGAGAACCTTCGCACGATGGAGGCACTGGATGCGGCTGGGGTCGCGGTGCAGGGTGTGGACCTCTCGGAGTTCCGGAAAGGAGCCGGGGGTCCGACCTGCCTCATCCTCCCCGTCGAGCGAAAAGCATAGCCTCAGCGGATGCGGATCTCGATGTCGCTCGTCGCGCGTCGCCCGCGCGAGTCATCCTCCGCCCGAACCTCCACTCGATAGCGGCCGTAGGCAAGCGAGCTGGTAGGCACGCTGAGGATAACTGGGGTTCCGGCGGCGGTCTCCAAAAGCTCGATCGGTGCCTCCGGCCCCCCGGTTCGGAGGGCTTCGGACCGCTCCCCGAATAACGTGTAGCTTACGCGCGCTCTTCTCGCGGGCTCGTCCTGTCCGGGGAACACCTGAAAGAGAACGAACGCGTCTTGTCCTCGCTTCACCGAGGCGGTGGGAAGAATCGGCAGTTCGTCGGAGTCGATCGAGGCCCCGGGTCCCACGATGGGAACGACGCTCGATATGCCGAATCGCCTGCCTAGCCCCTCCGGCACGTCGATTCCCATGGATGTTCGGTAGAGCTCTCGCTCCTCCGAATGAAGCACGACCGACAGGACATAACGTCCGGGGACGAGGTCGGCGTAACTCAGGACGAAATAGCGTTCGACGCTCACGTCCCGCTCGAACGTGTGGAGTACCTCCCCGCCGTCGTTTGTCACGCGCAGGTCGAGCCGTCGAGAATCGCCTCCATCGCCGGTCAGGAGATCCTCGGGCAGGGCGACGCTCATGGGGACCCGCACGATGCCGGCACCGGTGGGCAGGAGATAGGTCGTTATCTCGACGGCGAGTGGAAGCTCTTCGAGGCGCGCCACCTCGGGTGAATCGGTCGCTTCAGACGCAGATACGCGCGCCATGTAGCCGCTTCGGGCGATGACCTCGGCATCGGGACGCGTTCTGACCCGAACTTCGATCTTTCGATAGCGACCGTCCGGCTCTTGGTCCGGGGTGTACCCCAGGAGGTAGTAGCGCTCGTTCTCACGACCGATGCGTCGAAGCGACGGTTCGAACGACACCGTGTTGGGAAAGAAGCGCCCACCCGTTTCCGTCGCCAGAGGCGATAGTCCGCCATAGGAGCCTCCTCTCCATGAGCCATCCGCGCCATAAAGGTCGATGGTGTAAACCGAGGCATTGGCCTCGTTCAGCGCCTCGATAGCATCTTTCAGCGCGAGGCCCTGATCGGAATAGCGAGATCCCGGAGGCGAGAAGGTTGGAAGCTCCGGCGAAAGGAGGACGACGATCTTCCTTCCCGGGAGCTCCGCCAGCGAGCGCGAGAGTGACTCGATGTCACGATAGAGTTGGAAGGAGGACCGATAGGGGTCCATCATGTAATCCACCTCCATCTGACTCAGCGTGCGGATTGCCTCGAGAGTGACCTCCTTGACGGGTTGGAGCTCCTGGATGACCTTCGTCGCGTAGCCTACGTCGATGACCATCGCCTCGTCGCCGTCGGCCATCGATTCCACGACGAAGCTCGACAAGGCTTTCTTCGCCCGGGCCAGATAGGTGAATTGTGCCGCCTGGCGGTTGAGAATGAAGACGAACCGTCGCGGGTAAGCGTTTGCGCTCGCCGCCGGTGAGCTCTCCGTGCGTTCAGCTACGTAGGAAGTCCAGCTGGTCACGTCGAAACTCGAGATGGTTTGCGGAATGCCGTCCTCGAGTACCTCGAAGTCGGCTTTGTCCAGGTCTGCAATCGGATTTCCCTCGCCATCGAGCACCAGGGCGTCGACGAGGACGGTGCTGACGCCGGTGCGAAAGGTAGGAATGTCGCCCCGGCCGTCTTCCTGCGCCGGCGAGCCGGGGGTTAGCGATAGAATCGACGCCAGCCCGAGGAGGAGGGCCGGACACAGAGTCATTCAAGTCCTCCAGTTCGAAGCCCCTTCGACCCGGGCGGCTTCAGGCAGGAAAGCTTCCGATGCATTATAGATAGACCTTACGGGGCGGCCAAGCGGGCGGGAAGGAAAAACGAGTTGGCAGATTACGGAGTGCGGAACGCGTACGGTGACTTGAAGCGGGTCGTCGTGCACCGGCCCGGGCCCGAGCTCGAGCGGGTGACGGCGGAAACTCTTCAGGAATTTCACTTCGAACAGCCCGTCGATCCGAGGCGTTTTCTCTCCGACTACGACGCGATGCTGGGCCATTTTCAGGCCGCGGGCGTGGAGACGCTGCTGCTCACCGAGATTCTCGAAGAAGACGACGACGCCATCGCCTATATGTCTCGCCGGCCCAATATGACCTATACGCGCGACCTCGCGGTCGTTTTCGAAAGCGGCGCCGTCCTGATGTCCCCCCACCTCAAGGGGAGATGGGGCGATCAGCTGATGCTCGGGCGCGCTTTCGAGCGGCTTGGGGTTCCCATTCTGGGAGCCATCGAGCCCCCGGGGTTCCTCGAGGGAGGTGGCGTGACGTTGCTCGGCGACGACACGGCCGTAGCTTCGCTCTGTGACCGCGCCAACGAGACGGGCACGCGCGCTCTTCGCAACCTCGTGCTCGGAAAGGACGTCGAGTTCTTTCTCGAAGTTCCTCTGCCGTTCGGACACATCCACATCGACGGCATCTTCATGGTGCTCGACATCGATCTCGCGCTGATCTATCCGGAACCGCTCCGCGTCTTCCCCTGCCGCCTCTATCAGGCAGGGAAATCGGAGCCGCGTCACACCATGTTCGAGGAGATCCTCGACCGGAAGGGGATTCGCACCATTCCGATCACGCTTTCCGAGCGCAAGGGCGGACACTTGAATCTCGTCGTCACCAAGAAGTCTCGGGCCGCCGTCGGATTCGACACCGCGAGGCGCGTCGGGTCGGAGCTCGCCCGGCGCGGCTGGAAGCTTCACACCTTCCCGTCAGAAGAGCTGTTCAAGGGCAATGGTGGCCCACACTGTATGACCTGCCCCATCCAAGTGCGGTAGAGTGCCGGGGGACAAGGAGGGCGTCATGAACCGTCGTGAGTTTCTGAGCTCGAGCGTTCTCGTCGGAGGAGCGGTCAGCATTTCTTCTCCCGGCGCGGTTGCCGCGAGCGAGCCCACCGTCTCTTCGTTCGATCCCTGGGTCGAGATCCACCAGGAGAACCTGCGTCACAACGTCGATCAAATCTCCCGGCGAGCGGGCGGGCGGCCCATTCTGGCCGTCATCAAGAACAACGGTTATGGCATGGGCATCGCGAACGTGGCCCGGCTTCTCGAGCCTTCGAGCGCCATCCACGGATTCGCTACCGTGAAGCTGCAGGAAGCCGTCGCGGTGAGGGATTCCGGAGTGGAGAAGCCCATTCTGCTCATGGGGCCCTTCGACGAGGCGGGCTTGAGGGAAGCGGTTCATCGGCGCATCACTCCGATGGTCTACACTCCGATTGGCGACCTGCTCGATCGGCTCGCGGCCGAACGTCAGAGCGCCGTGGGCATCCACGTTTGCGTGGATACCGGTATCGGGCGCGTCGGGGTTCCTCACAAGGTTGCCGGTGCGCTCGTCCGGGACCTCGCACGCCGATCTTCGGTGCGCATCGAGGGAACGATGATGACCTTCGCGGAAGACGCCCAGCTCGACGAAGACCAGAAGAGCCGCTTCGATGCTCTTTGCAGTGAGCTCGCCTCGGCGGGCGTGGAGCTCGGACGACGTCACGCCGCCTCGAGCTTCGCGCTGTTTCAGCATCCTGACTACTTTCTCGATATGGTGCGGCCCGGCATGGCGATTTACGGCGTGTACTCGGAGCAAGAGTTCCGCGGCTCCGACTCTCTTGAGCTCCGCCCCGCGCTCGCGCTGAAAGCGCGGGTGGCGTATGTGAAGAAGCTCGGGGAAGGCGACAGTGCGGGATATAGCCGCGCTTACGTCGCCAAGTCGCCCGTGTGGGTGGCGACTCTTCCCCTGGGACACACCGATGGGCTGCCGCGCGCGGCGGCCAACACCGCGAAGGTGCGCATCGGCGACCGCCTTTACCCCATCGTCGCCAGCATCTCGGCGAGCCACACCATCGTGGAGATCGGCCCGGAGAAGTCGGTCGAGATCGGGGACGAGGCGACCCTGTTCGATTGGCGCGCCGGTTCCCGGCCCGAGGACGTTTCGGCTGACAGCGGCGCATCGGTGTACGACCTCACCATGCACCTGAACCCGCTTCTGCCCAGGAAGATCCTCGGATAAGCGCCTCGATGCTCAAATCGTGAGCGCCCTTCTCTCGGTCACCATCCTTCTTCACGGCACTCTCGTCGACGGCACAGGGAGACCTCCGATCCGGGACGTTTGTATCGATATTCGGGACGGCCGGATCGCGATGGTCGGGCGGGCTTCGACCTGCGTCGCAGAGCCGGGTGCGCGGGTGCTCGATGCGACGGGGAAGTGGGTCATTCCCGGCCTCATCGACGCACACACCCATCTGTTCGACTCGGGAAGTCTATACACGAGTCCCGATGACTCCGATCTCACTGCTCGGGTCCCCCATGAGACCGAGCGGGCCCGCATCCGTGCCCGCATCGGGGAGACCACGGACCGGTTTTTGTGCTCGGGGATCACCACGGTTGCATCACTCGGCGGTCCTCGGTGGGAAGCCGACGTTCGAGACGCGACGAAAGCGCCCCGCATCCTGACGGCCGGTCCCTTTCTCGCGGGTTTTCCCGTGGGGACGATGACACTTTGGACTCGCGAAGACCCCGTCCTGGTTCAGGTGGCGAGCCCCGAGGAGGCGCGCGCGAAAGTCCAGGAGCTCGCCGGCCGTGACGTCGACCTCGTAAAGGCGGGATTTCTCGATGAGCCCGTGCTGAGAGCGCTCGTGGACGAAGCGCACTCGCGGCGGATAAAGGTCGCAATACATGCCGAAGAGCTCGAAGCGGCCAAGATGGCGATTCGCGCGAACGTCGATGTGCTCGCTCATACCGTCGTCGACGAGCTCGTCGATGAGGGGTTTCTTGCCGAGGCCAAGAAGCGAGGAGTCGTTTCGATCACCGGCCTGGCTCACTACGAGCGCTACCAGCAAGTGCTCGACTCAGCGGTGAAGCTTTCTCCAATCGAGGCGCGCTGCGGTGACCCCGAAGTCATCGCCACCTGGACCGATCTTGCGGA
>DASPGQ010000100.1 GCA_035620555.1 Vicinamibacteria bacterium | reverse complement strand
CGGATTCGGCGGCTCCGAGATGAGCTCATGCCGCAGTTGCCGGATTTCGACGGCGATCGAGTCGCGGCCGAGCGGCAGTATCAGAGGAAATCGCTGCTGGCTGGAATCGAAGCGTTTCGGAACGCCAGGGAATCCAGCCTTCGGGCCATTCAGGAGATCGGCCCGTCGGAATGGGAGCGACGTGGTGTCCAAGAAGGGGTCGGGGCCATCATGCTTTGCGATCTTCCTCACATGATGGTCGAGCACGACGAGGCTCATCGCGTCGAGATCGAGCAGTGGCTGCGAACCCGTGCGTGAGTGTCCGGAGCGAATTGGGCCGCGCCGGTTCAGCAGGCTGATGAAAAAGTACAGCCCAGCCTGCCGAGCGGTGGCCAAGACCTCTGCCGCGAGATCGGCGCGAAGCGCCGCAAAGGCCGAGCCGTGGCGGCCGGGCGATCGCGGGTCCCGCCACGGCACTGAGCACTCTAGACGCCGAGGCGCTTCATCCAGCGGAAGAGCGTCGTGCGCTCGATACCGAGGCGTGCCGCGGCTTCCGCCCTGCGACCGCCGGTGGCTTCGAGCGCTTCCCGAATCCTCTCGGCCGCGGCGCGATCGAGGCACTCCTGAAGCGTTTCCGACGAGCCTCCTTCGTCTCGTGCTACGCTCTCCAAGGCGCCCGACACGAGCAAGAGGTCTTCGGCTCGAAGCTCGTCCGTTCGGGTGAGCACCGAGGCTCGCTCGATCGCGTTCGCGAGCTCGCGGACGTTCCCCGGCCACGAATGACTCACGAGGGCTTTCTCCGCGGCATCGCTCAGCCGGAGAAGCCGTCCGCTCGTGCGAGCCTGTATCGATAGGAAATGGCGTGCCAGGGGCAGCACGTCGTCTTTGCGTTCGCGCAGGGGCGGGATCCGAACGGGAATTACGTTGAGACGGAAGAAGAGATCTTCTCGAAACCGCCCCTCGGAGACGTCCTTGTCGAGATCACGGTTCGTCGCGGCTACGATGCGGACATTGACATAAATGGTTCGGTTCCCGCCGACGCGCTGGATCTCTCCCTCCTGGACAGCGCGCAGGATCTTGGCTTGAAAGGAGACCGACACCTCGCCGATCTCGTCGAGAAACAACGTCCCGCCGTCGGCGCGCTCGAAGCAGCCCGCACGGGCGGAAACGGCGCCGGTGAAAGCCCCTCGTTCATGGCCGAAGAGCTCGCTTTCAAGGACGCTTTCTGCAAGCGCTTTGCAGTTCACGGCCACGTACGGACGGCCGACGCGGCGGCTTCCGAAGTGAATTCGGCGTGCCACAAGCTCCTTTCCCGTGCCACTCTCCCCCAGGATCAGAACCGGTGCGCTCGAAGGGGCTGCCCGCTCCACCAACCCGAGCACCGCTTTCATGGAGGCGCTATCGGCGACGATATCGGCGTCGTGGCCGGACAGCTCGCGTCTCAGCTCCTGATTCTCGCGCCTGAGCCTCGTGAGCTCGAGCGCGCGCGCTACGATCTCTCGAAGCTCCTCGTTGTCGAAGGGCTTGGTCACGTAATCGAAAGCTCCCTCCCGCATCGCCGCGACGGCCGAGGGAACGTCACCGTAGGCGGTGACGAGGATTACGGGCGTTTCCGGGCGCGATGCCTGGATTCGTCTCAGGAGCTCCATCCCGTCCATGCCTTCCATCCGCCAATCGGTCACGACGGCGTCGGCACCACGGTGGAGCGCGTCGGCGAGCGCCGTTTCCGCGTCCTCGCAGACGATCGCTTCGTGTCCGGCGCGTTCCAGCGCCGAGGCGATGGCGCGGGCCATCTTGGGCTCGTCATCGACGATGAGAACGCGCGCTCCCGTGCTCACGTTCGATGCTCACGCCCGGGGGAGGTGAAGCGCGAAGCTAGTGAACTGGCCCGTGCTCTCCTCGAGCACGAGCGCCCCGCCCTGGACTTCGGCGAGCTCTCGCGCGACCGCGAGACCGAGGCCGGTTCCCTCGGTCTTGGTCGTGAAGAACGGATCGAAGATGCGTTCCCGCATCTCGTCGGGAACGCCCGGACCTTGGTCTCTGACGTGGAAAACGATCTCGTTCGGGGCTTCGCGCCAGCCGAGCTCGATGGTGCTCGTGCTCGTTTTCGCATGCTCGGTGATGTCGGCGGCGTTGGCGACGAGGCCGAGGAGCACCTGGCAAGCGAGGTCGGGATCGGCACGCACTCTATTCGTCGTGTTGTCGATGGGATGCGAGACGCGCAGCGAAACGCGCCGGCCTTCGAGGAACCGACGGGAAAGCCATTCGACGCGGGACAAGAGCTCGGGAGCGGCGATCGGTGACAAGCGAGGCGCGTGCGGGCGGCTCAGCCCCACCAGTGACGACGTCACCCGATCGAGACGATCGATTTCGTCGATGACTTGCCGGCAGGTCGCTCCGACGTCTTCGGGAGCAGGTGATGCCCCTTCGCCCAGGTTTTGGATCATGGAGCGTACGATCGCGAGAGGATTTCGTACTTCGTGGGCGATCCGGCTCGCCAGCTGGCCCACGGCCGCGAGCTTCTCGGCGTGCAGCAGCCGCGACTGAAGCGCCGCAAGCTTCCGCTCCGATTCCCGCGATTCCGCGCTCGTTCCAAGCATGAAGCCGAAAAGGCCGAAAGCGAGCTCGGTCGCCGCCGCGACGGGAAGGGCGACGTCTCGCCCTCCAACGCGCACCTCGACCCCCATGATTGCCAGCACCCCGGTGTAGAGAAGTCCGAGACCGAATGCCGCAGCGGCGAAAGTCCATCTCTTTCCCCTCATGTGGTGCATTTTAGTCACTCGGCAGGCTTTCGGTCCCCTGGCTCTCCACGGGACGGATCGGGAACGAGGTCCTCACGAGAAACGGTGTCGAATGCCGCTTCCTCGATCGTGAGCCGGTGAAAGAAGTGCTCCGAGAGGGGGTAACGCGTGAGCTCTGGGGGCGGGAGCGTGATCGTCTGTGTGAAGGGAACTTGAACACCCGCGATCTCCCGGTAGTTCTCGAAGTGGATGGTTCCCGCCACGAGAGGACGGAACAGCTCTTGTTGGCTCGGCGGCATGCGCGGCACGGCCTCCCTTACCGTGTAGCGGGCCTTGGTGAGAAGCCCCGTCTCGCGGTCGATCCACAACACGTATTGATCGAGATCGGGCTGGGGCTCGGGCCGCCCCCAGGTGACGAAGACCAGGTCGTAGCGACGGCCGCGGTGACGCACCGTTCCGCCGTACCGCACGACGGTCGCGTTCAGCAGACGGAAGGGAAGCTCGTTGAAGTACTGAAGCGTCGGCAGGTAGAAGGTGAGGGCGCCGTCGTCTTCCTCGAGATACGTCAGTGTCGCTTCGGAGCGCTTTCTCTTGTACGGCGCCCAGGCTTGAAGGCCCCAGAGCTCGCCTTCAGCCGGACCGTCCAGGAGCTCCACGCGCGAGGTGAACGTGCCGAGGAGCGCCTGGGCACGGAAGCGTTGCTCGTTCTCGGGCCACCAGGCGGAACCCGAGGGCCACAGGTCCCGCGCGACCGTCTCCATGGTGACGTGCCCAAGGAACGCCGAAAGCCCGTGTCTATCCGCGAGCCGTTCCAGGCGCTCGCGGCCGCGGCGTTCGGACTCTCGGTCCGAGCTCCGAACCGCGGCATTACGAAGATCGGCGTGACCGGCTCCGAGCGTCATCGCGAAAGCCGCGAGAGGGATGGCGCCCGATCCGGCGAGCCTCTGGATCCGGCGCGGGAAACGACGTGTCGTGAGATAGAGAAGAGGGGAGATCGCGCCGAAGAAGAAAGCGAGCGGGAGAAAGGGCAAGAAAGACCCACCGACCGCACGTGCGTCCCGCACCAAGAGCACGGTTACGAAAAGAGTGCTGAGTGCGAGATCGATGAACAGAAGCTCGGTTGCTTCGTTCGCCCCTGCGTAGAAGGCGAACGTCACGTAGCCGTGGCGCGCGAGGACGACGAGCGTGAACGCCGTGAACAGCGCGAGAGCCAAGCCGGCGATCAGGGGGGAGATGACAAATTCGGTCTCGCCCCCTTCCTTGGCGACGCGTGGACGTTTGAGCAGGTAGGCGAGCGGTCCCGCGACACCGAAGAGTCCGCCGATGAGGATGAAGGGCCACGGAGAGAGGCCGAGCTTCCGGGCGTCGCGATAGATCCAGAGCGCGACCAGACTCAAGCAGAGGATCAAGTCGACGAAGAACTGCAGGACGACGGCGTTCGAAGTCGCGGTCTCGAAAAAGCCGAGATAGCCGAACCGGGAGAGCACGACGACGGTCTGGAGCAGAAACCCGATGAGACAGATTGCGACGAGGCCTCGAAACCACATGGGAGCCTCCTTTCGCTTTTGGGGTCGAGCACGAGCCGTGCCAGATCGACTACGAAGGGCAGCTGCGGGTTTTCTCTGGAAAGGCAGGCGCGATCGTTGCAACTCCGCAACCCGCGTTGCCGGAGTGCCGCGTCGGTAAGCGTTTTGTTATGGGGCTATGCGGTAAGCAAAGAGCGTGTCTTGATCTCGCAGATAGAGCCGGCCGTCCGATATGACCGGGTGAGACCAGCTCGGTAACGAAGAGCGCGCCGGGAGCTCGAATCGTCCCTTCTCGCGATACTCTTCCCGGTTCGCCTCGATGAGCCCGACCACACCGTCCTCGCTGAATGCATACAGGTGGCCATCGGCGTAGACGAGCGAGCCCTTTCCCACGCTCCGGTCGCGCCACAAGACTTCTCCGCTGGCGAAGTCGAGTGCGGTGAGGATGCTGCTCGAAAAGCCGTAGAGCGTGTCGCCGACGAGGACCGAGCTGCTATGGTGGTTCTTCATGTCCCGATTGAAGTAGACCTCCCGTGCCGTCATGCCCCCCGGGCCCCCTTCGATCTCGAGAAGGGCGCAGCCGGTTCCGTAGTCCGACGAGACGAAGACGTGGTTCCCCTTGACGATCGGTGTCGCGATGTTCGCCGTGCGATTCGAGACCCGCCGGTAGCTCCACAGAAGCGTTCCATCGTCGACGCGAACGCCGAGAGCGCGCTCGCCGGTGAAGAAGACCGCCTGCCGCACGCCGCGGATCGTTGCAATGACCGCCGACGAATACCCTGCCTCATCGCTCTCGCTCGTCCAGAGAACCGATCCATCGTCCTTGTCGAGAGCGACGATCGAGGCGTTACGTCCACCGGCGTTTACCAGTACCCGATCCTCGAGCACCAGGGGGGATTCGCTGATCCCCCAGCTGATGTTCCCCGCGCGAAACCGTTCCAGCAGGTTGACGTGCCAGATGACCTTTCCCGAGACAGCATCGATACAGGATAGATCTCCTTCTCCGCCCAGCGCGTAGACGCGATCCCCGTCGACGGTAGGCGCTCCCCGAGGCCCGTCACCCCGGTTGTTCGGGTAGCGGGCCCCGTTCCGCGCGCGCCAAAGCTCCTTGCCGGTTCGTTCGTCGAGCGCAATGACGTACTCCCGGTCACGGGAAGCGCCGAGCGTAAAGATGCGGCCTCCGGACACGGTAACGGTCGAGTAGCCGGTGCCGAGACCCCGCGCCGTCCAGACGAGTGGAGGACCGGCTGGAGGCCAGGCGGATACGAGTCCCGTCTCACGGGACAAGCCGTCGCGATTCGGCCCTCGCCATTGAGGCCAATCCTCACCGGCGAAGAGGAGTGCCACGATCGAGAGTGATGCCGTGAGGTGCATCGTGGCATTCTAGCGCGGAGGCGTTTGCGTGGGCCTCGAGGACGAGTCTCCGCCAAGCGGGAAACTATCGGAGAGCAGGCTGGGTCAGTGGACGCGTTCCTTGACGCATGCCGGGCAGCGGATGTCGACGTTCGGTGGGGGAGTCGGATGATCGGTGTTGTCGAGCTGGCCGCGGTCGCCGCCGAGCAGGTGGTAGAGCTCGCACTCCCGCAGGTAGCGTTCGTCGTCTTTTTCGATGACCTCGGCATAGAAGTAAGCGTACATTCCGATCAAAGAGCTGAGCGCCGCTTGCAGGTCGGTATCGGTTCGGCCGACACGGGCCTCTTGAGTGCGATCGTACGAAAGGACGAACACACCGGGAAGCTCGTCGGCCTTCTGGACAACGACTTCCCTCCGAAGAGGAAACGGGGGAACGTCCGGCTCGTCCGCCATCCCGCCGAGGTCCACCGGGGACGGCGATGGTGTCGCGTCGAAGGGCTCGGAGGTCTCACTCGAGGCTTCCGGTTGGGAGATCTCGAGCCCCAGCACTCGCGAAATCACGGCTTCGGAGTCAGCGTCGAGGTTGACGAATCGTACGCCATAGCCGGCCGGAAGCCCGTTAGGCCGCTTGCTGGAAGCACGATTCTCCCAGACGACGACCGCGTCGGTCTCGATCCATCGCTTTTCTTCGTGCAGGACGACCTGAAGGCGAACGCGCGCCTGAGGGAGGAGAAACAGGTCAGTCGCAACGTAGGCACCCGAGGCCGAAAGATTCATGATTCTGCCATTCCCGGTGGTAACGAAGTTGCTCACTCGAACCGGAATGCCCTCGGGAAGGGCCAACCTGCTGAAGGAGGCCATTGATAATATTCTGGCAAAGAATCCGGGGGATGGCCAGACGGCACTTCTGGCTTCAGAGCGCCGAATTCACATCCAGAGGCCCCCGCGTGGCGACAAACACTGGCCGGTCACGCGGTCTCGAAAAAAAAGCCCCGGTCGCACGAGGCAACCGGGGCGTCTTTTCGGAAGTTTGGTTAGTAGTCTCCCATGTCTCCCATGCCCGGAGGCATGCCGCCGCCGCCGCCCTTCTTCTCTTCCTTTTCGGGAAGCTCGGCTACGAGGGCTTCCGTCGTCAGCATGAGTCCGGCGATCGAGCTCGCGTTCTGGAGCGCGTAGCGAACGACTTTCGTCGGATCGATGACGCCCGAGTTGACCAGGTTCTCGTACTTGCCCTTCTGAGCGTTGAAGCCCTGTTCATCCTCGAGCTCTCGCACCTTGTTGACCACGATGGAGCCTTCCGCGCCAGCATTCTGCGCGATCCAGCGCATGGGCTCCTCGACCGCACGGGCGACGATGCCGACGCCGATGCGCTCGTCGTCGCTCAGGCTGCTGTCTTTCTGGAGCTTCTTGAGGACTCCGCCGGCGCGCAACAGAGCGACGCCGCCGCCAGGCACGATGCCTTCCTCGGCAGCGGCCTTGGTAGCATGCATCGCATCCTCGACCCGGGCCTTCTTCTCCTTCATCTCGGTCTCGGTCGCCGCACCGACCTTGATGAGCGCTACGCCGCCGACGAGCTTCGCCAGGCGTTCCTGGAGCTTCTCACGGTCGTAATCCGACGTGGTCTCTTCGATCTGGTTGCGAATCTGCTTGATGCGACCCTCGATGTCGGACTTCTTCCCCGCGCCTTCGACGACGGTGGTGTCTTCCTTGGTGATGATCACCTTCTTAGCCTTCCCGAGGTCCTGCATTTGAAGATTCTCGAGCTTGATGCCGAGATCCTCGAAGATCGCCTTGCCGCCCGTCAGGATGGCGATGTCCTCCATCATGGCCTTGCGCCGATCTCCGAAACCAGGAGCTTTCACCGCCGCCGCTTTCAGCGTTCCACGAAGCTTGTTCACGACGAGCGTCGCCAGCGCCTCACCCTCGACGTCCTCGGCGACGATGAGCAGCGGTTTTCCCGATTGGGCGACCTTCTCCAGGACGGGGAGGAGGTCCTTCATGTTCGAGACCTTCTTTTCGTGGACGAGCACGAGAGCGTCCTCCAGGACGCACTCCATCCGCTCGGGATCCGTCACGAAGTAAGGAGACAGATAGCCGCGGTCGAACTGCATGCCCTCGACGATATCGAGACTCGTCTCGAGCGTTCGCGCCTCCTCGACCTGGATCACGCCGTCCTTGCCGACCTTTTCCATGGCTTCGGCGATGATGCTTCCGATGGTCTCGTCCCCGTTCGCCGAGATGGTTCCCACCTGAGCGATCATCTTGCCTTTGACCGGCTTCGAGATCTTCTTGATCTCTTCCACCATCGTCTCGACGGCACGATCGATGCCACGCTTCAGCTCCATGGGGTTGGAGCCGGCGGCGACGTTCTTCAGACCCTCGCGGAAGATCGACTGGGCGAGCACCGTCGCCGTCGTCGTTCCATCTCCGGCCACGTCCGAAGTCTTCGAAGCCACTTCCCGCACCATCTTGGCCCCGAGGTTCTCGATGGGATCCTCGAGTTCGATCTCCTTCGCCACGGTGACTCCGTCCTTGGTCACCACCGGCGAGCCGAATTTCTTCTCCAGTACCACGTTTCGGCCCTTGGGACCCAGCGTCACTCGCACCGCGTGGGCGAGTTGGTTCACGCCACGAAGGATCGCCTGTCGCGCATCCTCATGGTAAACGATCTGTTTTGCCATCTCTTATTGCCCTTTCTCTCGAGTTATTCGACGACCCCGAGTACTTCGTCCTCTCGGAGGATGAGGTACTCTGTGCCATCGAGTTTGATTTCCGAGCCCGAGTACTTTCCGACGAGCACTCTGTCGCCGACTTTGACTTCGAGCGGTACTTTCTTTCCGTCCTTCAAAACTTTGCCGGAGCCGACGGCGATGACCTCGGCCGTCAGCGGCTTTTCCTTGGCGCTATCGGGAACGATGATCGATCCGATCTTCTTCTCTTCCTCCTCGTCGATTCTCTTCACGACGATATTGTCCTTGATAGGTTTGATTTTCATTTGGGTTCACTCCTCCTTGAATGACTCAACCAATGGGAATCTGACGGCTCTTCTCGCTTTCCTGCTTCGGAAGCGTGACCGTCAGAACACCACGCTTGAATTCGGCCGTCACCCGGTCGGCGTCGACGCTCGCCGGCAGCGCGAACGTCCGATTGAACGGCCCGTAGGAACGTTCCATGCGAAGAAACTGCTTCTCCGTGACCTGCTCTTTCAGTCGGCGTTCGCCGCGAAGGGTGATGCGGTCGTCGTCGACGCTGAGATGAATGTCCTTCTGCTCGACCTCGGGGAGCTCCGCCTTCAAGATGAGGCTCGATTCCGACTCGTAGAGGTCGACGGCGGGGGACCAGGCTCCCGTGGTGGAGAGCTCGCCCTCGGCATGGCTGCGCGAGAGCGTTTGATCGATGAGCCGATTCATGCGGTCCTGGAGCGAGAGAAGCTCGCGCACCGGATCCCAATGAGCTAGAGGCATTTTTAAACCATCTCCGACACGCGCTGGCACTCGTTCTTGGAGAGTGCTAACAGGTGGAGATGATAGGCACTTTATTAGCTCTTGTCA
>DASPGQ010000099.1 GCA_035620555.1 Vicinamibacteria bacterium | reverse complement strand
AACTCCTTCACCACCGGGGGCTGAACGTAGGCTTGGACGAAGGCGGTCACGTAGGCCGCGCCAATGACGGGGGTGAGGCTCGTAATCGGCGCTGACACGAAGGCGGCGACGATCGTCAAGGGATGGGCGAGCGCGATGGCGGCACCCAAGGCGCAGGGGATTCCGTTGGCCAGGATCCAATAGAGCAGGTTGTCGCCGGCCGCCTCTGCCCCCTTGCTCCAACCGATGTAGACAATGCCACCGATGATCGCAGCGGGAATTCCCCACCCCACCCATTTCCATACGGAGCTCACTGGCGGGATCTCGCTGATCGCGGCCAGGTCGACGTCTTGCGCTTCCTCGAGCGATTTCTGGATTCCATCCAGATGTCCGGCACCGACGACCGCCACGACGCTCGGGCCTTCGGACTCGCGCAATCTCTGCGCCAGATAGATGTCGCGCTCGTCGATGAGGACGCGCTTCAGGGAAGGCATGACCTGCCCCAGCTCGGCCATGAGATCGGACAAGACGTCACGATCCAGAAGCTTGTCGATTTGCTCTTTGGAGACCTCCTTTTCGTCGAGCACGCTGGCGAAAATTGCGGACAAGAGCACCGCCCTTCGCCAGAATGGAGTTAGCCGCCAAGCGCGGCGAAGGGTGATGCGGACGTCACGGTCGCAGAGCGAGAACGGAATGCCGTTCTCCTCGGCGACCCGGGTCGCCTCCAGAAGCTCGGCTCCAGGGGTGATGCCGAGCTTCAACCCCAGTTTCTTCTGGTACGCCGCCAGCAGAAGATTGACCATCAGGGTGGCGAGCTGCTTTCGACGGATGACCTCCTTGATGTCGAGGGCCTCCCAACGTTGCTGGTGGGTGAGCGCCTCGTAGCGTTGACGGTCGAGCTCCACGCAGACGCGGTCGGGCCTCTCCGTCTCGATGACGCGCCGTACCAGAGCGGCGGATTCCTCGGAGACGTGAGCCGTGCCCACGAGAACGAATCTTCTTCCGTCGACATCGAGCGAGCGCACCTGGCTCTCAGGATAATCACCCATACGACAAACCGAGCGACGCTAGCACAAAAAGAAGCAAGGACCCAAGCCTCCCGCCATTTCGTCAAGAAAGATTGCATCTCATCCTCGCGATCCATACAATAAGACGCGTCCGGAGACCCCCAACCTACCCTGGAGGTGGCCCATGCCTCATCTAAGAGCGTCGGATCTGATGGATAAATTCGTCACCACGCTGTCGCCCCAGACGGACATCCATACGGCGATGCACAGTCTTCTCAAAAAGAAGCTCTCAGGAGCACCCGTCATCGATGAGCGCAATCGACTCATCGGGATCCTCTCGGAAAAAGACTGCTTGAAGTTGGTTGCCAGCGCAGCCTTCGAACGACTGCCGGAAGGCAAGGTCTGCGACTATATGACCACCGACGTGGTGACCCTGACGCCGCGCAGCACGGTTTACGATGTCGTGGACCGTTTTCTCAGGAGCTCGTTCCGTCGACTTCCCGTCGTGGACGAGAACGAGGAGTTTCTCGGTGTCGTGAGTCGATCGAGCGTCGTGAAAGCCGTCGCGGCCATGCGCGATCGTGCCGAGCTCTACCGAACGCCCTCTAGCCTCCCTCCTCAGGAAGTCGGCGCCGGCGTCGACTCCGCGATGCGTCGCGCGCGCGGTCGCTGAGCGGTCACCCGGAGTCGCAAGCCGGTATCCCCCGCGCGCACACTCTTCTTCCGTTCGCCCATGCGGTAGCATTCCGCAACGTAGTGCCTCGCAAAGAGACCCTTTCGGGAATTGGCTTCATGGTCGTGGGGGTGGCCTGCTTCGCGACCATGGATGCGATGGGGAAATGGCTCGTCCGCGACTACTCGGTGTTCCAGCTCCTCGCTCTTCGCAGCTCGTTCGTCGTGTTAATCCTGCTCGGCGTCGCAGCCGTTTCGAGCGGTTGGGACCTGGTGCGAACGCCGCAGCCCGGTGCTCACCTGGTCCGGGCCCTGTGCGGCGTCGGCGCGTTCCTGTTCTTCTTCACCTCGGTGCGATTCCTTCCGCTCGCCGACGCGGTGGCCGTCGCCTTCGGTGGGCCATTCATCGTAACCGCCCTTTCCGTTCCGCTCCTGGGGGAACGGGTCGATACCCGGCAGTGGATCGCCATCGCGGTGGGCTTCTTCGGAATGCTGCTCGTCGTTCGGCCCACGGGGGAGGGTTTCCGGCCCGCCGCGCTCCTGGTGATCGCGTCCAGTTTCTCCTATGCCTTCTTGATGATCCTCACGCGCTGGATGTCGAGACGAAGCGGATTTCGCGAGAGGACTAGCACCTTTCTCTTCTATACCTTCTTCGTTCAGGCGCTTGCGGGCTGGACCGGCTCGATGGGTCGGCTCGAAGCCATGGGCCCTTTCGACTGGCTGTTGACGGCGGGTGTCGGCCTCTTTGCCCTCGGAGGACACTTGGGCATCACCATCGCATTCCAGCGCGCCCCGGTCTCCACGGTGGCACCCTTCGAGTATACGGCCCTGGTCTGGGCGACGGTCTTCGGATTCGTCGTCTTTCGCGATTTCCCTAGCGTCGAAGTCTGGTTGGGCGTCGCGATCATCGTTGCCGCCGGCCTCTACTCCGTCCACCGCGAGAAAGAATAGCTCTCCCGCGTTGACACGACGGACGCCGATCGGATACCGTCCACACTTTCCCAAGGAGGGTACGTTCATGGCTTACTACATGCTACAAGGGGCTTATTCATCCGAAGCCTGGGCGGCACAGCTCAAGGACCCCAAAAACCGGGTCGAAGCGGTACGACCGGCGTTCGAGAAACTGGGGGGCAAGATCGAGCAGTCGTTTTACACGTTCGGTGAGTATGACATTCTGGTCATCGCCCAGTTTCCCGACAGCGTCAGCGCGGCCGCCATTAGCATCGCGATCGCCGGTGGCGGGGCTTTCAAGAGCGCGAAGACGACCCCTTTGCTCTCCATCGACGAAGGCCTCCAGGCGCTCAAGAAAGCCGGCACCTCCGGCTATCGTCCTCCCGCGGGCTAGAGCTCTCCCGCGAGCCAGTCCTCGATGAGTCGGCGCGCGATGGAGATGGGGGACGGGAGCTGGACGCCACGTCGTTCCAGAAGCTCCTCGCGCCCGAACCATCGCGCGTCTTGAAGCTCGGCGTCGCCGAGCTTCACCTCGAGCGTTCGCGCGCGCGCGACGAATCCCAACATGATCGAGCTGGGAAACGGCCACGGCTGCGAGGAGTGATATCGGACCTCCGCGACGTCGATGCCCGTCTCTTCCCGTACCTCCCGCATAACGGCCTCCTCGAGGCTCTCGCCCGGTTCGACGAAGCCCGCGAGGGTCGAATAGACCCGCTCGGGCCAGGCCGACTGTCGTCCTAGCAAACATCGCTCGCCGTCGGTGACGAGCATGATGACGGCCGGATCGGTGCGGGGAAAATGAATCTGACGACAGGCCGAGTTGCTGCAGTTGCGCACGTGACCTCCCTCGGAGGAAGTCGCCGGGGAGCCACACGTCCCGCAGAAATGGTGGCGGCGGTGCCAGTTCGTCATGGCGCTCGCATAAGCCAGGAGTGCCCCTTCTTCACGCGGCAGAAGGGGCGCCGCTTCGCGCAAGCTCATCACCGAATGTCCGGCATCGAGGGCCAACTCCTCGAGCGGGTGCTCGACCGTGGAGAGGTCCACGGCGAAGAAGACTCCTGCCTCACCCTTCCCCAGCAGAATCCTCGTCTCGCGGTGCGCTTCGACCCGGTGTGATTCCACGAACACGATCCTCGGCGATTCACTCGCCACGACGAAATGCTTGGATCTCCAGACGGGCAGGACGCGCGCGCCGGGACGACACCAGGCCCTGTCGATGATTTCCGGATCCATTCGAAGCTCGGCCGCTCGATTGAGCACGAGACCGCTGAGGAA
>DASPGQ010000098.1 GCA_035620555.1 Vicinamibacteria bacterium | reverse complement strand
GATACTGATCTGGAGTTGACGAAGAAGGGCGACGGCGAGCTCCAGAGGATCCTGCGCCTCTACAGCTTCCACGTACTGCAGACGGCCTCGATGCACTCGCTGGATATCGACGTGGGAGTTCCCGCCCGAGGCTGGCACGGGGAGGCCTACCGCGGTCACATCTTCTGGGACGAAATCATCGTGTTTCCCTTCCTCAACTATCGAATGCCTCAGCTGACTCGCAGCCTCCTTCTCTATCGTTATCGTCGACTCCCCGAGGCGCGGCGGGCAGCGGCAGAGCTCGGTTACAAAGGCGCCATGTTCCCCTGGCAAAGCGGAAGCGACGGCCGGGAAGAGACCCAGATGCTGCACCTCAACCCCCGTTCGGGGCGGTGGATTCCCGACAACACCCATCTCCAGAGGCATATCAACGCCGCCATCGCTTACAATTTGTGGCAGTACTTTCAAGTCACCGGAGATCTGGAGTTTCTCTCGTTTTACGGGGCGGAGATGCTCGTCGAGATCGCGCGCTTCTGGGCCAGCATCGCGACCTACAATCGGGAACTGGATCGGTACGAGATCCGGGGCGTGATGGGCCCGGACGAATACCACGACGCTTATCCCGGGGCGGAGCGACCTGGTCTCGATAACAATGCCTACACCAACATCATGGCGGTTTTTGTATTGAATCGAGCGCTCGATGTCTTCGAACTGCTCCCCGACGAGGAATGCCACAGGCTCTGCGAAAAGCTCGGCATCCAGGAATCGGAAAGGAAACGCTGGGAGCAGATCCGCCGCAAGATGCGGGTGCCGTTTCACGGTGACGGCATCATCTCTCAGTTCGAGCGTTACGAGACCCTCGAGGAGTTGGATTGGGAAGCCTACCGTGACCGTTACGATGACATCCGACGACTCGATCGCATCCTGGAAGCCGAAGAAGACACGCCGAACCGGTACCGGGTCTCGAAGCAGGCCGACGTCTTGATGCTCTTTTATCTGTTCTCTGCCGACGAGCTCGGCGAGATCTTCGAGCAGCTTGGATATCCGTTCGAGTACGACACCATCCCCAAGAACGTCGATTATTACTTGAAGCGGACATCGAACGGCTCCTCTCTGAGCGCCGTGATCCATGCTTGGGTCGCATCCAGGCTGGACCGGAAGCGTTCCTGGGAGCTCTTTCGCGAGGCGGCGAGAACGGACGTTTACGACGACCAGCGAGGCACGACGGCCGAAGGCATCCACCTCGGCGCCATGTCGGGCACCGTGGACCTCGTCCAGCGCTGCTACACCGGGCTAGAAGCCCGGGGGCAGGTTCTGCGGTTCAATCCTCTCTTTCCCGAAGAGCTCCATCGCATCCGCCTCAACCTGCGCTACCGCAATCACTGGCTGAAGCTCGACGTCACGTCGAAGCGACTCAGACTCGAGTCCCTCGCGCACGGAGCCGAAGCGGTTGCCGTCGAGGTCAAGGACACCCGCTTCGAGCTGGAAGAGGGTATGGTGCGCGAAATCGACTTGTAATCGTTTTCGAGATCGGAGAGCGCGCTTCCTCGACTCAGGACGGTAGGATAGAAGGAGAGGATGACGCGTCGCGGCGACAGGCAGAGATATTGGCGGACGAACCTTCGCTATGTCTTTACTCTTTTGGCCGTCTGGTTCCTGGTTTCTTACGGGTTTGGAATCCTTCTCGCGGAACGTCTCAATCGAATCCGCCTCGGGGGATTTCCCCTCGGGTTCTGGTTCGCGCAGCAGGGGTCGATCTACGTTTTCGTGATCCTCATCTTTATCTACGTGCGCCTGATGGACCGCCTGGATCGCCGGTTCAACCTGCACGAGCGGAAAGATCGATGAACGTTCAGGCCTGGACGTTCGTTCTGGTTACGCTGTCCTTCGCGCTCTACATCGGGGTCGCCATCTGGTCGCGCGCACGCTCGACCGGTGACTTCTACGTGGCGGCGGCGAAGGTGCCACCGGTTCTCAACGGCATGGCCACCGCGGCCGACTGGATGAGCGCGGCCTCCTTCATCTCGATGGCTGGTCTCATCGCGTTCATGGGATTCGACGGTTCGGTGTACCTGATGGGATGGACCGGCGGATACGTACTTCTCGCCCTATTGCTTGCGCCGTACTTGAGGAAATTCGGAAAGTACACCGTGCCCGACTTCGTGGGCGATCGCTACTACTCGCAAACGGCGCGGATCGTGGCAGTGGTCTGCGCTCTGTTCGTCTCCTTTACCTACGTCGTAGGTCAAATGCGAGGCGTCGGGATCGTGTTCTCACGTTTCTTGGGTGTGGAGATCCATGTCGGCGTCTGGATCGGCATGATGATCGTGTTCTTGTACGCGGTGCTGGGCGGGATGAAGGGGATTACGTACACCCAGGTTGCCCAGTACTGTGTCCTCATCTTCGCCTACCTCGTCCCGGCGATCTTCGTCTCGCTTCTCATGACCGGGATCCCGATCCCGCAAGTCGGATTCGGGGTTACGGTGGTGGACGGCTCGGGGACGTTCTTGCTCGAACGGCTCGACGGCCTCACCCGGGAGCTCGGTTTCGGAGTCTACACCGAGGGACGGAAGGCCACCCTCGACGTTCTCTTCATAACCGCCGCCCTGATGGTCGGTACCGCGGGATTGCCTCACGTGATCGTGCGCTTCTACACCGTACCCCTGGTGCGGCAGGCACGGAGCTCCGCGGGATGGGCCTTGCTGTTCATCGCGATTCTCTACACGACGGCGCCGGCGGTGGCGGCCTTCGCGCGCACCAACCTATTGACGACGCTGGCGAACCAGCCCTATGCCAGCGTGCCCAACTGGTTTCGGAACTGGGAAGCGACCGGCCTCATCCAGTTCGAGGACGCGAACGGGGATGGTCTCATTCAATACACCGGGCCGCTGTCCTCCGTTCCCAACGAGCTTACGATCGATCGCGACATCATGGTGCTCGCCAATCCCGAGATCGCGAGTCTTCCGGCATGGGTCGTGGGTCTCGTTGCGGCGGGCGGACTGGCCGCCGCACTTTCGACGGCGGCGGGCCTGCTGCTGGTCATCTCGAGCTCGGTGGCCCACGATCTCTTGAAGAAGTCGTTCCACCCGTCGATCACCGAGAAAGGGGAGCTTCGTGCGGCTCGCACCGCCGCCGGTGTGGCAGTGGTGGTGGCAGGCTACTTCGGGATCAACCCGCCCGGCTTCGTCGCGGAGGTGGTGGCTCTTGCGTTCGGTCTGGCGGCCTCGTCGTTCTTTCCCGCCATTCTGCTCGGGATATTCAGCAAGCGCATGAACCACTACGGAGCGGTGTCCGGTATGATCGCGGGTATCGGTTTCACTCTCGGCTACATCCTGTATTTCAAGTTTCTGTATCCCGAGCTCAACGATGTGGAGCACTGGTGGCTTGGCGTCTCTCCGGAAGGCATCGGCACGTTGGGTATGGTCATCAACTTTCTCGTCGCGACAACGGTGTCTCGCTTTACCCCCGCGCCGCCGCGCGAGGTGCAGAAGCTCGTCGAGGATATTCGGGTTCCGAGAGGCGCCGGGGCCGGCCACGAGCTTTCGGCGTAGGGTCCATCAGGCCGCCGGACAGCTCAGAAACCAGAACCCATGCCGCTGGGCGGCCTCGCGGACCCGTCGACGGAACCGGTGCCCCGGCTCGTTGCGCAGAAATCGCGGCGCTTGGGAGACCCTCTCGAAGCAGAAGCGGCGCGGCAGATTCTCGTAGTGCGACACGGGAGGATGCTCTCGCAACATGTCCTTCAGAGCGCGGCCACCCTCCCACGTGTGGTAGTAGATCTCTCGGATCCCGACGTCGCGGACGAGAAACTCGATGGCGGCGGAAAGCGCGGCCTCGTCCCACATGTGCCGATGCGGGTCCAGCACGCTTTCGACGTAACGGTCGACGTCTCGGTAACGCCGGCTGGTGCCCCGCATCATCCAGTGGTTCACGCACGTGCCGTATGACAGCCGTTCATGCTTTAGCTCCTCATGGATCCTCAGGGCGTTGCGCACCCAGTCGTTTTGAACCTCTTCGATCAGCGCCTCGCCCTCCTCGAGATCGATGTCCAGTCGTACCCAGGCGAGGGTCTGGCGTCCCGCCTTGTTGACCGGGTGGGACCACCATACGAAAGGATGACGATCGTCGTCGTCCGGGCGGAGCAACCTGCGGTAGGCGCAGTCGTGGGCCATCGAGAAGTTGAGCTGCAGTACGAGGTTGACGCCCCTTCGGCTGATCTGGTAGTACCGCCGCCGGCGATGCGGGTTTCCCCACAGACCGAGTGTCAGCACATAGCTCTCGAACCGGGTGGGCCACACGCCTGCTAGGTCTGTCGCCGAGATCTCGGTTCGATCCGCAAGCGTGCCCAGGACGGGCTTTCTCAACAGGCTGGCGAGCCGGGTTCGTCGAAGCTCGGAGACGGATCGGCCCCGGCCCGCCGCCAGGGCGAGAAGAATCAGGGCATAGCGATGTTTGAAGTAGGGGAAGACTCGTCGCTCGGAAGACAGGCAATCGAGAACCTCCCCCGCGTGGGCAAAGTCCACACGAGTCCTTTCAAAGCGGGGACAACTCCCCGCGTTTTCTGACAATGGATACACGGATTGTGTCGAGGCCGACCCGGTGCGGCGGTCGCCGCCCTACGCCGTCCTTACGGCTTCGGCGAAGACAATCGAGGACTCAGGTGCGGAACGATACGGAAGCCGGTGACGCCGAGCGTACGACCGCCGAGGGCCGGACCCGCAACGAACGTTTGCTTCAGCACGATCATGACTCCCTATCGAGTTGAAGGCGCAAATTGTAGCACAGATTTGGCACCATCGAGAGCCTTCGAGAATCGCTTCAGGCGGAGGTGATCTGAGGCCAAGAGGAAGGGAAGACCGCCTTCTGGTGAAGTCGGCGTAGCTCATGCGCCCACGATTTATCGCCGAACCGGTACTTGGCGATAACGGCGTCCCAACCGAAGCCGCTCTCAACGTCGCCGGGCGGGTGAAGGAGCTCTTTCTCGTGGCGTTCTCTTCCGCACCTTATCGCAACGCGCGCTGGCCAGATCCGCGGGTAGTGGTGCTCGAGCTCGGGCGCCGATTCGACGCGGACCCGAGCCGCAAGGTTACGGAGCTCATCGTTCACGAAGACGGGGGTGCGATGGAAGTCCGGAAGCTCGGCGGGGGCGACAAGGGCGAGGGCAGCGAGGTATTGAACGCTCGCGATGGACTCGAAACGCGTCTCGGGAACGCCGGGACGATCGATCACGACTCGCTGCGGGCCGGGCACCCGCACGAGGACTTCGTCGACGACGGACGGCTCGAGTCGATGGGCCTCGCCGAGCTCGCGGCAGGCTTCCACGGCGGCGAGCGCCTGCCGGGCGACGGGGTAGGGCTTGAGAGAAAGCTCGTCGATCCGCCATCTGTCTCCGAGAGCCTCGACGATGGCGGTCTCGGAAAGATCGACCCCTGCCAGTCGAAAGCCGAGACCCTCGAGAAGATCCGGCGGGCCGAGGATGTTTTCTCGTGCCGCCTTCGCTGCGTGAACGCCTGTCTCCGCCGCCCATCCGAGCGTCATCCAGCGAGAGGTGGACGAAGAGCCAGGTCGGATCGCGGTACCGCTGGTAAGCGCGAGCGCCGTAGCCAGCGCGCCGGTCGTCTGTTCGAGCGAAAGCCGCAAGGCCCGGGCTGCGGTTGCCGTGCTTGCGAGGGGGGCCGTGAAGAGCGTTGGCCAGATGCCTCGGCCGAGGATCGACGGGCCTCCGATGGCAAGCCCGAGTCGCAGCATGAGCTCGTACCCGACGGCGAGAGCCGCGAGAAAGTCACGGGGCGATGCGGTCGAGAGAGACAGCGCGGTAGGCACGACCACCGAGCCGGGTGTGATGCACGATGGTAGATGAATGTCGTCGAGCTCCGTCTCCCGGGTTGCCGCGACATACGCGAGGAGAGACGAGCCTTTCGCCCCCAGTGGCTTAGCATCGGCGATCTTCAATCCCGCATCGAGAGCTCCCAGCGTGTCGAGAAGGTGGAGCTCGAGGCGATCGAGCGTCTCCGGTGGCAGGCAGTCGAGCTCGAGCTCGTGAACGAAGCGTGCCAATGAGGTGAGGGTCGTCACGATCCCGCTCACTCCGCGCGAACGCGCGCCGTGCCCGCCATCACCTCAATCCAGAACATCGCGTCAGCCTGTAGTCCGCGAGGTCTACCGGCGTTGCCGCACCGCGATGCGCGCTTCCGCCGAGACCCAGCCCGCGTCAAAGGCGTACCCGGGCTCATCGAGGTCGATTACCAGAGGGGCGTGGTCGGACGGTATGGGTTTGCCCTTGCGTGCTTCGCGATCGATCTCCGCCCACACCGTACGCCCGCGCAGGGGCTTCGTCACCAGGAGGTGATCGATGCGCATCCCGCGGTTCTTGTGAAAATTCCCGGCGCGATAATCCCACCACGTGTAGCGGCCGGGTTCCTCGTGGTGCAGGCGGTAAGCGTCCACCAAGCCCCAGCGGCATAGTTGAGCGAACGCCCGTCGTTCCGGCTCCGAGACGTGCGTCCCGCCGTGCGCCGCGTACGGATCCCAGACGTCGATGTCTTCGGGAGCGACATTGTAGTCACCCCCGAGCACGAGCGGATCGTGCGGATCGTTGGCTTCGGACAGCCAGCGCGCGAGGCAGTCGAACCACGCGAGCTTGGCGTCATAAGAGGGCGAGCCCACCTCTCGTCCGTTTGGCGCATAAAGAGACACGACGCGGATCCCGCCGCAGACAGCCGAGATCATCCGCGCCTCGGCGAGGGGGTCCTCTTCGATGGCGTCCGGCGCTGCCGGAGGGCGCAGGGACTCTCCGAAGTTGACGATCATCCCGTCGATCCCGCAACGACTCGCAATGGCGACGCCGTTCCAGCGCCCCTGCCCATGATGGGCGAGCGCGAAGCCTGCCTCTCGAAACGCGAGGGCAGGAACCGCCTCGTCCGCGAGCTTCGTCTCCTGCATCAGGAGCACGTCAGGCCTCGCCCGCTCGAGCCACCACAGGACCTTGTCGAGGCGCGCTTTGAGCGAGTTGACGTTCCAGGTCGCGATGCGCACCGCTCCAAGATACCTCTTCCGGGGTCAACGTCCCAGCGGGCCGAGGTTGCTTGCGTCCGAGCGCTCGCTGCGGAATCGGCTACGCGCGACGTTCGCCGCAAGCTCTATGCCATCGGCACCAAACGTGCTATCAAATGAAGGCATGAGCTGGACACGTGCGCTGAGCGCTTCCGAGATACGCGACAGGGGCCGGGCGCTCTTCCGCCACGGCAAACATCAGATCGTTCTCTTCTCCACAGGCGACGCCGTCCACGCGATAGACAACCGCTGCCCTCACGAAGGCTACCCGCGGATTCAAGGCTCGCTCGAAACGAAGCCTTGCTCAGATATCCGGTAGTTTCCTCGGCGTGATCGCCCTGCGCGCCTCGTCGGTTACGACCTGCTGTACCTTTTCGTAGAGCCGCTGCGCGTCCGACGGATCGTTTTCGACCGCGACGACGCCGAATCTTCCGTTCTCGGCGATGGCCGCCAGCATGTGAACGAGGATGCCGGTCTGCCGGGCGTGGTCGAAGTGCAGGCCGTGCCGGATCAGTACGTCGAGCAGCTGGGCCGGTGAGAAGGCGTGGTACAGCGTTCGTTCCAGGTGGTCGCTGGTGACGTAGTACTTCGCAACCCCGTTCGGCGCGCGAAATTCGCCGGTCTCCGGATCGAATCGACCGTCGGTCAGAAACTGCAGGATCAGAAACGGATGCGTCGTGCCACCTTTCCGCAGGTTGATCTCGATGGCGTACGATTGCCACAAGTCCTTCTCGTCCCGCACCACGACGAAGTCGACAGCGAATCGGCCCAGCACGCCGCGGCGTGCCAGCTCCTGGCCGATCTTCCTCGCCTCGCTGGCGATCAGTGGACCGTAGCGCGGGTCCGCCGGAAACTTGCTGCCGAGGAAGCTCTGCCCGCCCGGTCCGCCCAGCAGCTGGTCGTGGGTCGAGAGCACTTCCACTTCGCCGAGGGGCGTGACCCGCATCTGCACGCTGGGGCTCGCGAAGCCGGTTCCCTCGATCCGCTCCTCGACGACGCCGCCGAGCTTCGCGATGGCGTCGAAAAACCCCTCGAACGTCGCCGAGGACGATTCGAACCGGATCGCGTGCAGTCGCTCTTGGAGAGCGGCCGCAGCCACCTCGCCGTCATCCGGGAGCCGTGCAAGATCCACGACCGCGTTGCCATCACCGGACACGCCGTCGTTTAGCTTGACCATGGCGCTCACGATGTCGGGCCTCTTTCGCCGCATCTCCGTGAGCGCCGCCTCGACCTCTTCCAGAGACCGCAGGTTTTCGACCCCGATCGGGTAGCTGGCGCCGGCCGCCTCGAACACCTCGCGGCTTCCCGATTTCGACCCGAGCGGCCAGAACTTCGGATCGGCGCCGTACAGCGGAATGCCGAGACGCAGCGCGAGGTCGCGCTCGTAACGGGTGACGTTGAAGGCCACCAGGTGGGTGCTGTCGGGATTGCGGATCAGCGAGCGAATCCTCTCCAGGACGTGCGGGCGCTCGAGCAACTTGACCGACAGCGGGCGCGGCGTGCGATCCTCGACCGCCACGTTGTGGAACCGTGCGAGCGCGTGGACTTTGACGACTCCCGGCAGAAGCGACAGGTAATAGTCCAGCGTGTCGGGCAGGATCGTCTGCGAGGTGGCATAGACCATTCGTGCGCTCGGTTGACGGAGCAGCAGCAGCATGAACAGCATGCGTTCCTCGTACGCTTGCATCTCCGCGCCCTGGCATTCGAAATCGAGCGATAGCGATGGGACGACGACGATCGTCTGCTCGCTGTCGTTGAGGCGCCGGATCCGCTCCCAGTGCCGAATCAACTTCTGCTGCAACCGGTCGAACCGGCGCTGCGCCTCCTCCTCGAGGATGCCGAGCGGAGGAACCTCGAGAGGTGGCGTCATGACCATGGTTGCTTCTCCGATGTCTTCGTAGTCGTCGGCAAAGATGGAAGAGCGTTTAATCTTCTACACTGCCTGAAGTACGGCAGACGTTTTGGCCACCGCTCGGCAGTCTGGGTCGTGGTTTTCCATCCGCCTCTTAGAGCGCTGTTACTGTACTTCCAGCGGCTTCGTGTAAACGACCTCTCCCCCGATGACGGTCATTTCCGGTTTGATCTTCCAGAGATCCGGAGCCGGGGCCGTCATGTAGTCCACGGGAATGACGACGAAGTCAGCGAGCTTTCCAACCTCGATCGACCCCAGGATGTCTTCCGCGTGCATGGCGTAGGCGCCCGCCATGGTGGCCGCCCGTAGAGCCTCCTCGCGGCTCATGGCCTCCGCCGGATACCAGCCACCCGGCGGATTGTTCTCCCGGTCCTGGCGGGTGACGGCAGCGTGCAAGGTATAGAAGGGATCGTACGGAGATACGGAATAGTCCGTCCCCGTAGCCACCACCACGCCGTGATTCAGGAGCGTTTTCCAAACATAAGCACCCTCCATGCGTGCCGGTCCCAACCGGGCCTCGGCAAAATGCATATCCTCGGTGGCGTGCAGAGGCTGCATCGAAGCGATCACTCCTAGCCTGGCTAGTCTGGGTATGTCTTGGGGAGAGAGCACCTGACAATGCTCGAGGGCGAACCTGGCATCTTTTCCATCCTTCCCCGTCGCTTTCAAGGCCCTTTCGAAGGCGTTGAGCGCAATTCGATTGGCGGCGTCACCGATCGCATGAACTCTCATATTGAAACCGATGCGCAACAAATCGGTCGCCGATCGAGCCATATCGTCTTCGGTGCGTCGTGGCTCCCCATGAAAACCGGGATAATCGCTGTACTCTTCGAGGAAATGCGCTCCCCTCGAGCCCAAGGCGCCATCCATGAGCGTCTTGACGGATTGAACGAAGAACCTGTTGTCATAGTTCAAAGGCTCGCCCAGCTTCTTCGCCGTTTCCTCGCTCACCATCTGGTTGATTCTGATCCTGAGCAGACCCACTTCGTAGAGCTTCAGACGTCTTTGAACGTCTTCATAGCTGGTACCGGCGCTTGCGCCATGAAGCGTCGTAAGTCCAGCCGCCAGCGCCAGCTGCGTTCCTTCGACGAGGTTGCGGCTCAATTCATAGTTGGTCATTGGCGGCAGAGATGGGATGAGGTCGAGCAATTGCGGTGGTGCCCTTTCCACGAATTCTCCGGTTGGCTCCCCGTTCTCGTCCTTCTTGATGTGACCCCCTTCCGGATCGGGAGTGTCACGCGTAATGCCCGCGAGCTCGAGGGCCTTGCTGTTGGCCCCGCTGCCATGCGTGTACCGGATGATGTATACGGGATTGTCCGGAGCCACGACGTCGATCAATTCCTTGCGAAATACCGGCGGATCCCAGACATCCGCCATCCAACCCGTCAATACCAACCACCGAGGCTCTGGCCCGGGACGCATGCCTTCCCCGGTAGCCAGCGAGCGCTGGATCACTTCCTGCATTCGCTCGACGGAAGCCCACTCACCGATGACTCGCCGGATGTCCGGTGTGCGGGGGTAAAGCTCTCTTTCCCCGAATCGGATGTGGATATGGGCGTCATGTAAACCGGGGATTACCGTCTTGCCATTCAAGTCCGACACAAAGGTACGAGGGCCGACGTGGGCCTGGGCTCCGGCATCGTTACCCACATAGATGAATCGACCCTCTTTCACCGCAAAGGCGGAAGCCGTTTCGAACTCCTCGTCGACCGTATAAACGTTTCCGTTGATGTAGACGGTATCGGCTTCTTGAGCGTCACCAACCCCTGACGCCGCGAATACGATCGGGATCAGCATCGCGACGATGGACGGTGCTCGGGTTGTTTCCATCCTAGCCTCCTCCCCTCTTTCCGAAACTGTCTGGATTCTATCCTGGACCGCCGGACTGTTTTCCAACGCGTTTGAAGCGCAGGCGACGAGCTCAAGCCCGAGGCCGACGCCAATATACGCAGTTTGCGTATAAGCAAATTACGTAGTACCATTGCGTCCCATGGCCAAGGGAAAGGACGGGCTGCTGCTGAACGCGCTCGAATTTCTGGTGCTCGCCGCGCTCCAACCGGGACCGGCCCACGGTTATGGGCTCGTGGGAAGGATCGAGGAGCAAACCGCGGGCGGGGTTCGTATCCGTCCCGGCGACCTGTACCGGGTGCTCTACCGCCTGTCGAAGCGAGGTCTCGTCGCGCCGGACTCTTCTGACGATCGCCGCAATTTCTATCGTTTGACGCGCCAAGGCGGCGACGTGCTCGAGGCCGAGGCGGCCATGCTCTCGGGCGTCATTGCCTGGGTGCGGCGGACGGGCCGGCTGCGGACCTCGTGACGGAGCGATCCAGGCGCCGATGGGCGGAGCGCCTGCTGCGTCTCTTTCCTCCCGCGTTCCGAAGAGCCCATGGAGCCGAGCTCGTCGAGCTCTATGCGAAGCGCGACGCGGCTTTCCTCGAGCTCGTTTGGGATCTCTCGAAGAACGCGGTCATCGTCCGTTGGGACGAGTGGAGGCTTCCGCAGACCGCCCCCCGGCAGAAACAACGCCACGGAGGTCAACCCATGGAGTCTACGATTCTCGACCTGCGCTTTGCACTGCGATCGCTGCGAAAGAGGCCGGGCACGACCGGGACGATCCTCGTAACCCTTCTCCTCGGCATCGGCTCGGCCACGACCCTTTTTACCGCCGTCGATCGGATCCTCCTGAAGCCGCTTCCATTCGACGAGCCGGATGCTCTCGTCCGGGTTTGGTGGCGGCCCGAGAGCTTCAACCAGCGGATCATTGCTTTCTTTCGCGACGAGTCGAGGACGTTGTCCGATCTCGCGGGATACAGCGGATGGGCCTTCACGCTCGCCGGGGACGGAGAGGCGGAGGAGATTCAAGGCGCAGTGGTCACGACGAACTACTTCGACGTCCTGGGAGCCGAACCCGCCCTTGGCCGCGGTTTTCTCCCTGAGGAGTCAGAGCCGGGGAGCTCAGACGTCGGCGTAATCAGCCACGGTTTGTGGATGCGTCGCTTCGGCGGCGATCCCGGAATCGTCGGCCGCCGCATCGATTTGGCGGGACCGGGACGAAACGGCGTGAGCGTGATCGGCGTGATGCCGGAAGCCCACGTCTCTCTTCAACGAGAATCTCGCTGGCAGGCCTGGTTGCCTCTCGAGCGCCCCGAGGATCTGGAAAAAGATGAATCGTGGTTCTTGAGCGCGATCGGTCGCCTCGAGCCCGGCGTGTCGGTAGAGGCGGCCTCGAACGATACGATTCGAATGGCGCGGCTCGTACGAGAAAATATGTATCCGAGGATTCCCGAGGAAGCGGTTGCGGCGGCCGGTGCGGAAAGGCTCGATCGTGTCATCGTCGGCGAGACGCGCAGCTATCTCGCGCTGCTTTCCCTCGCCGTCGGCATGGTGCTTCTTCTGGTATGCGCGAACGTCGCGAGCCTTCTGCTCACTCGGCACGGTGAGCGCGCCCGAGAGATCGCGATGCGCTCTGCGCTCGGAGCGGGCCGTGGTCGCGTGGTGCGGCAGCTCGTGACGGAGTCACTCCTTCTCGGCGTGGCGGGGGGCGCTCTAGGCACCGCCGCCGCGGGTCTCGCGATCTCTGCGATCCGACCCGTCGTGGCTCGCGAAGCCGTGCACGCCGCCGAGATGAGCCTCGACGTTCGGGTGCTCGGCTTCGCGCTTCTCACATCCTGCGGTGCGGCCCTTCTGTTCGGCGCTCTTCCCGCGCTTCGCGCGAGCCGGACGGAGGTCGCCTCCTGGCTCGGTGGAGGCCTTCGCGCGACCCATGCAAGGCGTCAGGGATTTCCGCGGCTCGTCGTCGTGTTCGAGGTCGCCTCGTCAGTCGTTCTCGTGACGGCCGCCGCGGTCATGGTGTCGAGCCTCATCCAGCTCGGTCGAGTCGACCCGGGCTTCGATGCGGAGCCCGCGCTCATCGTCGGCGTCAACGCTCCCGATTCGCGCTACAAAGAGCCACCGGCGAAGCGACAGCTCTATCGCGAGCTTCTGCCCCGCCTCGAACGGATCCCCGGTGTGCGCGCGGCAGGCGGCATTCACCTACTGCCCATGAGCACCGGGAACTGGAACTTTCCTTACGTTCCCGAGGGTATGACCTACGCGGAAGACGAGCCTCTGCCCAATGCCAACTTTCGCGTGGTGACGCCCGGGTACTTCCGCGCCATGGGAATTTCGCTCCTCTCGGGAAGGGATTTCGCGCCGTCCGATCGCGACGACGCGACTGCCGTCGGTATCGTGAACGAGACGATGGCATCACGCCTTTTCTCGGGCGAGGATCCGATCGGCCGGCGGGTTCACATCTTCTCGCCGACGGGGCCGGAATTCGTCATCGTGGGAGTCGTTGGCGATGTGCGACAGCACGGACTCGACAGCGAGCCCCGTCCCGAGATGTACCGCCCGCTCGAGCAATGGCCGCTCGGCCGGATGCTGATGATCCTGAAAACGGACGGCGACCCCGAAGCTCTCGCCGCCGCCGCGCGCGAAGTCGTGCGCTCCGTCGATCCCGACCTTCCCATCGTCCAGCTCGGAAGCCTGGGTGATTTCGTGGCGCAGTCTCTCTCCGCCTCCCGGGTGGTCTCCGCGCTTCTCGTCGCTTTCGCGCTGCTCGCCCTTCTGCTCGCGGTAGTCGGGGTTTACGGCGTCGCGTCGGCGATCGTCAGCGCAGGAGTCCGTGAGATCGGGATCCGTATGGCGCTCGGCGCGAGCGGGGATCGGGTGCGGCGCGATAGCTTGCGGCGGGAGATGATTCCGATCGCGGCGGGGGTTCTCCTCGGTTTCGCTGGCTCCGTCTTCGTGGAGCGCTTGATGATGGGAACGCTCACCAAGCTCGTGGCGGCGGGTCCAGGTCTCCTGGTCTCAACGTCGCTTTTCGTGACGGTCGTGGGAATCATCTCCTGTTGGCTCCCCGCCGGACGCGCGAGTCGGGTGGAGCCCACCGTCGCCCTTCGCTTCGAATGAGCAATGGGTGAATTGCGGTCTCTGCGTCGACGAGCGCGGGGCCTCGAACGTCAAGACTCGAAGTCGGGAACGAAGCGAGGCGATGGACGCGACGGTCGTCACGACCCCGTCATCTCCGCCCTGAGGCGCGCCGTGGCGTCGTCGTCCACCGCGAGCGTTCCCGGCG
>DASPGQ010000097.1 GCA_035620555.1 Vicinamibacteria bacterium | reverse complement strand
TAGCCACCCCGAGATCCAGCAGATCGCCCTCGCGTGAGATTCCTTTTCCGTAGAGGATATCGAACTCTGCCTGGCGGAAGGGTGCCGCCACTTTGTTCTTGACGATCTTCACCCGCGTGCGATTGCCGACGACCACGTCGCCATCTTTGATGGAAGAGATACGCCGAATGTCGATACGCACCGACGAGTAGAATTTTAGTGCCCGGCCACCCGTCGTCGTCTCGGGATTGCCGAACATGACTCCGATCTTCTCGCGGATCTGGTTGATGAAGACGAGGCACGTCCTGGATTTCGACGTGATGGCGGTGAGCTTGCGCATCGCTTGCGACATGAGCCGCGCCTGGAGGCCAACCTGGGCGTCGCCCATCTCGCCGTCGAGCTCGGCTCGCGGCACGAGTGCCGCGACGGAGTCGATGACGACGATATCCACGGCGCCGCTTCGTATGAGCACCTCGGTGATCTCGAGCGCTTGCTCGCCGCTATCCGGCTGCGAGACGAGGAGCTCGTCGGTATTGACGCCGAGGGCCTTGGCGTAGACGGCGTCGAGCGCGTGCTCCGCGTCGATGAATGCCGCCATACCACCCCGCCTCTGAGCCTGGGCTATCGCCTGGAGTGCGAGAGTCGTTTTTCCGGAGGACTCGGGTCCGAAGATCTCGACCACACGTCCGCGGGGAAGTCCTCCCACCCCGAGAGCCGCGTCCACGGATATCGAGCCCGTCGGGATCGTCGCGACGTCGATCGTATCCTGGGAGCCCAACCGCATGATGGATCCCTTCCCGAACTGCTTTTCGATCTGGCCGAGCGCCATGTCGATCGCCTTGGCACGTCCATCTTTGTCTTCTGCCATGAAAACTCCTTTCACCGAGGACGCGTCCACACGGCCCTCTCACTGGTCAAGACGCGATTTGTGAGGCCGAACCTCCTGGTGCTGCCCGAGACTACCATATCTCGTGCCAAGCGACCAAACCGCTACTGCATGTAGGGCGGACAACCGCGTCTGTGCTAACCTCGACCGGATGCCGACACCTGCGGCACATGCCCTGACGGGCGCTTCAATCTACTTCGTCGCACTGCTGAACAACCGGACCGTCTTTCTCGCCGCCCTGGTCGCCGCCTGCCTTCCCGATGTCGACTTCGGAATCAGCTTCCTCACCGGAGTCAACTATCACCATTACTTCACTCACAGTCTGGGAGCCACCGCGATCTTCACCGCTGCGGTCTTCGTCACGACCCAGAACGTCCGCGAGACGCTCGTCCTCGGGGGCGCGTATCTCTCCCACGTCCTGCTCGACATGCTGGCGGTGGACAAGGTCGCGCCCTATGGGGTCGAGCTCTTCTGGCCCGTCTCCGATCGCTTCTTCATCTCGCCGATACTCGTGTTCGACGACGTCCGGCGGGGCACCTTAGGGATCCTGCTGTCCGCGCACAACGGGCTCGCCGCCGCGCGTGAGGTCGCCATCGTCGGGCCAATCGCGCTCGGTCTCGCGTGGCTCACCCGGAGTAGTCGTAAAAACCCTTCCCGCTCTTCCGACCGAGGTAGCCCGCATCCACCATCTTGACCAGCAGGGGGCAAGGCCGGTACTTCGGATCGCCGAACCCGCGATAGAGGACCTCCATGACGCTCAAACACACGTCGAGCCCGACGAAGTCCGCGAGCGTCAGTGGCCCCATAGGATGGTTCATGCCGAGCTTCATCACCGTGTCGATCGCTTCCGGCGATGCGACTCCCTCCATGTAGGCAAAGATCGCCTCGTTGATCAACGGCATCAACACCCGGTTCGAAACGAATCCCGGCGAATCGTTGACCCCGACCGGAGTCTTCCCGAGCTTGCGCGCCAGCGCTTCGGTCGCCCGGTAGGTCTCGTCCGAAGTCTGAAGTCCGCGGATCAATTCCACGAGCTCCATGATCGGCACCGGGTTCATGAAGTGCATTCCGATGAACTTGTCGGGACGCGACGTCGAAGCCGCGAGCTTCGTGATCGAGATCGACGACGTGTTGCTCGCGAGCATGACGTCGGGCCGCATGATCTCGTCGAGCTCCCGGAACATGTCCATCTTGTGATCCGCGTCCTCGATGATGGCCTCGACGACGAAGTCGGACTCGACGGTGCCAGCCATATCCACGCCCCCCTCGATCCGATCTCGGGCTTGGGCCGCTTCTTCATCGGAGAGCTTCTGCTTCTTGACGAGACGGGCGAGACTATTGTCGATGTTCTCCAGGCCGCGCTCGACGAGCTCCGGTCTCACGTCGCGCAGGTAGACCTCGAACCCGGATTGGGCGAACACCTGGGCGATGCCGTTTCCCATCGTGCCGGCGCCCATGACAGCGATCTTGTGAATTTCCATCGCTACCGTACCAGTTCTACGGCAAGTGCCACGCCGTTTCCGCCGCCGAGGCAGAGCGACGCGACACCGCGTCGTCCTCCCCGATCCTCGAGCGCGTGCAGAAGCGTGGTCAGAATCCTGGCCCCGCTTGCTCCGATGGGATGCCCTAGGGCCACCGCCCCGCCATGGACGTTCGTCTTCGCGGGATCCAGCGACAGCTCCCGCGTCACCGCGCAGGCTTGGACCGCGAAGGCCTCGTTGATCTCGAAAAGGTCCACGCCGTTAGCGCTCCATCCGGTCTTTTCGAATATCTTCTTGATGGCGGGAACGGGGGTCATCATCACCCATTCCGGATCGAGCCCGGAGATCGCCTGGCCTATGATCCGAGCGACGGGCTTCAGACCATACCGACCGACGGCCTCTTCGGATGCCACGACGAGCGCCGCGGCCCCATCGTTCATCCCCGGGGCGTTGCCCGCGGTGACCGTACCGTCGGTCTTGAAGACGGGCTTGAGCTTGGACAGCCCCTCGGCCGTCGTGTCGGCACGAATCGGTTCGTCCCGGTCGACAACGACCGGATCTCCCTTGCGCCGGGGAATCTGAAGGGGCAGAATCTCTTTTTTGAACTTGCCGGCCGAAGTGGCCGCAGCCGCTCGCCGATGGCTCTCGGCCGCGTAGGCATCCATCTCTCCCCGAGAAACTCCGTACTTTTCCGCGACCTTCTCCCCCGTCAAGCCCATGTGGAAATCGTTGTAGACGTCCCAGAGCCCGTCGTTTATCACCGAGTCCAGGAGCTCTCCGTGGCCGAGGCGCAGTCCTTCCCGAAGACGGGGCACGAGATAGGGTCCTCTCGACATGGATTCCATTCCGCCTGCCACCACGATCTCGGCGTCCCCGGCGACGATGGCCTGACGGGCCAGCATGACGGCTTTCAGCCCGGAGCCACAGACTTTATTGATCGTGAGCGCCCCGACCGCGGGTGGAAGTCCCGCGCCGAGCGCCGCTTGTCGGGCAGGGTTTTGCCCGAGCCCGGCGCTCACCACGTTCCCCATGATGACCTCGTCGACCCTCTCGGCGGGGAGATGGGCCCGGACGAGGGCTTCCCGGACGACTCTCGCGCCGAGCTCGGTCGCCGCGAGATCCTTCAGGGCACCGAGGAACTTCCCCGTGGGAGTACGAACAGAGCTGACGATGAAAGTCTCTCGCATCGGTTCACGTCCTTCTTCTTTCGGTGTTCTTTCGGAAGGCGAGATACCGGGCCGCGGTTCGTCCCACGAGCGCGCGAAGCTCGGAATCCTCGATGGCGTCCGCCGCCTTCGCCACGCTCACGGGGAGCACGATTCCGACCGAGCGGGGGCTCGATGGTCCAGGCGACACCGGCGCCTGCTCCAGCCGCCTCACCGTCTTGAAATTGATACGGCGAACGAGTCGTATGCCTAGGGCCTGGTTGAGCCTGGGGACGATCCGTTTGCCGAGCTTCATGAGCATGCGCCCCCAGGCGGGATCGGTCACCCGGACGGTCAAAACCCCTTCGCTCAAGGAGTCCGGCTCCGAGCGACGAGCCAGCTCCGCTCCGACGGCGTACTTCCATCGTCTCTGGACGAGCCCGATCCCGTAAATCCTGTCCTTGGCGTCTCCGGGGATGACGCGCGCCATCACGTCGGCCAGCAGAGAGTAACTTCTGGGCACGTTCGTTATTATGTCACGAGGTAATGGTAGCGGCCCTCATCTTGAGCGCGGGCGAGTCACGACGAATGGGCTCGCCGAAAGCGCTCCTCCCCTTCCCACTCGAGCGCAGTCACGAGACGACGTTTCTCGAGCACCTGCTCGACGTCCTCCAGAGCTCCCGAGCCAGGCCCATCGTGGTCGTGCTGGGCCACGAGCCCGACCGGATTCGTGAGGTCGTCGATTTCACCTCGGCCCGGCAGGTCGTGAACTCCCGTTATCGCGAGGGCATGTTGTCGTCGATACAGTGCGGGATCGAAGCCCTCGCGGAATCGGACGTTGACGGCGCTCTCATCTGTCCGGTGGATCATCCCGGGATCACGACCGACGTCGTAAACACACTCATAACCCGCTTCGAAGCGACCGGGGCTCCCGTCCTCCTTCCCGTCCAATCGGGCCGAAGGGGCCACCCGGTGCTCTTCTCCGCGGCGGTCTTTCCCGAGCTCCTTCGCGCACCGAAAGCGGTTGGCGCACGGCAAGTGGTGTGGGATCATGGAGACGATCTAATCGAAGTACAGGTGACCGAGCCCGGAGTTCGTGTCGATATCGACACGCCGGAGGATTATCGCTCGTTCCGCGAGCGCAAGGGTTGACGGGAGGACGCAAGTTGCTGGAGTCGCTGTCCGATCTGACGCTACGTTTGTCACAGGAGATTTCGGCCCTCGAAGCCAACTGCCTTCGCGAGCTCGCCGCCGCGGAGAAGAAGCGGGATTTGGCATTGCTCGAGCTCGGCTCGGCGGCCGACGTCCTGGCCCGCTACCAGAAGGGCCTCGAAAAAGCCAAGCAAGTGCAGTTCCACGCCGTTCAGGCGGCGGACGATGCTCGAACGCGAGAGATCCAGGCAGCCGAAGAGGATCGGCGCGAACGATCGGAGCTCGACGAGCGCCGTCATCGAAACGCGCGCCAGCAGGCGCTTGCCAAGAGGGACGAGGCCATCCGCAAAGCCAAGGCGAGGTGGGAGCTCTTGGTCGACAAGGCGCGAAGCGCGGCACTCGCCGAACAGAGGCGGCTCCGACGCGACGCCGACGACGAGCTCGAGCGAGCCCTGGAAGAAGCCCGCGAAAAATACAACCTCGCGGTCGAAGAGGCCCGCCTCGAGCGCCAATCCGACCTCCAGGACCGTCTCGTCGACGAGAGAATGGCCATCGAGGCGGCCAACCGAAAGGCCGAGCGGCTCATCACCGGCGCCGCCATCGCTTACGAGCGAGCCGTCGCCCAGGAAGAGGCGCGAATGCGAAACGAGCTCTCGCCGATGCCCGAGGCGCGACGCATCCAGGAGTTACACGATCGCCAGCTCTTCGAGATCCGGGACACCTGCGAGCAAGCGAAAGAAGCCCTCTTCCGCCAGTTCACCCGCGATCGTCGTCGCAAGCGGTGATCCTCGCTTCCTCTTCGCCTCGACGCGCCGAGATTCTCAGGGATATCGGCCTTCGTTTTCGCGTGGTGGTCCCCGACGTCGACGAAAGACGCCTCGCGGGAGAGTCCCCGCGACGCTACGTCAGGCGGCTCGCACTCGACAAGGCGCGTCAGGTTGCCGAGCGTTACCCACGAGAGTGGGTCGTTGCCGCGGACACGACGGTCGTGGTCGGTGACACCGTTTTCGGAAAGCCGCGCGACCCCAGGCAGGCGCGAAGGATGCTGCGTGACCTGTCGGGAAGGAGCCACGTCGTTCTGAGCGGCGTCGCCGTCGCCCGCCTATCGGCGCGAATCCGGCGCGCCGCGGTCTCGCGTACGCGCGTTTTCTTTCGCAAGCTCACTCGGGTCGAGATCGATCGATACGTCCGAACCGGCGAGCCCAACGACAAAGCGGGAGCTTATGGCATCCAGCGCAAAGGGGCGCTCCTCGTCCAGCGCATCGAGGGCTCCTATACGAACGTCGTCGGGTTCCCCCTCGAGACATTCCTCTCCCTCTGGCAATCGGTTCATGGACCCCGGCTGTTCTAGACTTGCGCGTTCAGAAAGACGAGGCGCGGGCCGCGCCTTCCGAAACGAATGAGCGAGATGGACCCGTTGTCGATGGAAAAACGACGAATGGCGCTCAACTCGAGACCCAGGTAGGCGGCGACGATCACTCTCAACGGATCGCCATGGGAGACGACGACGACGCTTCCGAAGCCGCGCTCCCCGAGCCGCTCGACCTCGCCGACGGTCCGCTCTCGTACGGCGGAGAGCGCCTCGATGGCATCGCACTCGTACGCGGGGTTCTCGACGAGCCGAACCAGATCCTCGTCGTCCCTCAGCTCGGCCAGCGTCTTCCCCATCCACGCCGCATCGAGCCACACCTCGTCGAATGCGGGCTCGACCTGGACCTCGAGCCGGTGGGCTCTCGCAATGGGCTCCGCCGTCTGGCGGGCGCGCGGCTGCGGGCTCGAGTAGACGGCTTCAATGGATCGGGAGACCAGGGCTTCCGCTGCCCGGTCGGCTTGAGCTCTTCCGCGCGCATTCAGACCGATGTCGCTTCGGCCCATGAGGCGGCCGTCCTCGTTCCAGTCCGTCACTCCGTGGCGGACGAGATAGAGCTCGAACGCCTTCGCATCGGTCACGGCTTCTCCGGTCCAGGCCGCCAGGTGGGGAAACGTTCGTTCCCCTCTTCGCCGGTGAGTCGCACGAGATTCCTTCCGTTCAGATCGACGAGATAGAGATCCCACTGCTCCGCGCGACCTCGCTCGGACGTGGAAGCGATGGCGAGTGCCCCACCGTCGGGTGAGAAGGCGGGATCGTAATTGTGCGCATCGGGACGGCTCGGGACTCTCCAGGCCTCGCCCGCGCGGCGCCCCGCCATCTCTCGAAGCCAGACGTCGGCCTTGGGTGAATCGCGCGTGCTCACGTAGGCGAGCAGGCTCCCATCCGGGGACCAGGCGGGACGACAGCTTCCACTCCCTTCGGTGACGACGCTTCCGTCACCGCTCGACACCCGCGAGACGGTGACGTGCCAAAAAAGGAGACCCTTCTCCATGTACGCGAGCCACTCGGTGTCGGGAGAAAAGGCCGGCCCCAGCTTTCGGCTTCTCGTGCGGGTAAACCTCTGCACATCTCTGCTTTCCCGATCGAGGACGTAGATCTGAGCCAGACCGTCGCGCTCGCCTTCGAAGACGATGCGGCGCCCATCGGGGCTGAATCGAGGGGCTCCCTCGTACGCTTCGTGAAAGGTCAATCTCGTCACGTTGCCGCCGTCCGCATCCATGATGTAGATATCGCCCGCTCCGGTGCGCTCCGAAGAGAAGACGATCGAGCCGCCGTCGGGCGACCAGGCGGGATTCTGATCGGCGGCGGGGTGCTGGGTCAGCGAGCGAAGGTTCGTTCCATCGGCGTCGATTCGATAAATGTCCCAATTCCCGGCCCGATCCGATTGAAAGGCCAGGGTGCCGGCGTACGGAGCAACGTTCCGGTGTACCTGCTGGGTTTCTCCGCTTGCGTCCGGCTCCTCACAGGCTGCCGGACCGCTGGCGGCGAGGGCAACGGGCAGAGCCCGGAAGAAGCTCGAGCTCAGTCCTTGAGCTCCGTCGATACCACGTTGAGCTGGAACAGCTCCACGTTTTTCATCCGTTTCTTGAAAAGCCCTGAATATTCGAGCGCGTCGACGTTCTGCTCGAGAAAAACCAGCGTCTGACGCGATGGAGCGACTTCCACCGAGAACGAGCGGGACACGAGGTCGGTCCACAAAGGCGCTCCCCGGTCACCGCTGTTGAACTCGTAGACCATTCTCACGAGCTGGCGCCCGGAGGCAGCATTGTCCGGTGGAACCACCAGGGTCAGATTGATCGTGTCTTCGGCGGTCTTGTCGACGCTGCAGGCGTAGCCATCGAGCGTCTCCTCGAGTACCGCGTCCTCGGGCGCGAAAGTAAAGGAGTTGTACAGGGTATTCCCATCGAAGGTGTCCGCCTTCTCATCGACGAAGGTGCAGGCTCGCGCATTGCCCGCGTAAACCTTCAATCGGATCCGGGTATCGGCGGGCCGGTCGGACGGCGATTCGAATGCATACCAGAACGAGCGGCCGGTGATGCGAAGCACGATTTCCGCTCGACCGCCCACGGGAGGCAGGCGATCGGCGGCCACACTCGGCGTCGGGCTCTCGCCCGGCTCCGAAGGCGACTCAGCGCTCTGGTAATCGATGCGCTCGATGACCTCTTTGGGAATGACGAGCTCGCCATATGGCGTCTTCAAGGTGACTTCGGTATTGTTGGCGGCCACGAGAGTGCCGTGGATGACGTCGCCGTTGGCGAGGTAAACGATTTCGGCGCGGGCCAGAGCCGAGACGACGATAAGATTCCCGACGAAGAATGTCACTCGTCGCATGGCCACCCATTATAGCCTCGCGATAGCCGCGCGCACATGTCGAACGCCTTGAGCATTCTGTATTTCGCCTTCTCTCTCGCCGTCGTCGAGACGGCGAGACGGAGGCTCGGAGTCCCCGCCGATATCACGAGAAAGGCCTTCTTCGTTCTTGCGGGCGCTTGGTCGGCCCCGCTCGTCTTCCTCACCCCGGACCCGACCGCTCGCGCCGCTCCGTTCCTGATTCTCGCTGCGGTCACTTACGCCTCCTTTCGCCTGGAGCTCGTCGCCGCGATCGAAGACGTTGGCCCGGGCCTGGGCTCGGTTCTCTTCCCCCTTTCCTGTGCGCTGCTTCTCCGCTTCTTCGAGCCCGTACCCGCGCTCTGCGGGATCGCCGCCATGGCCTTGGGCGACACGAGCGCGGCTCTGGTTGGACGGCGCTTCGGAACCCGCAAGTACCGGGTCTTGGGCCATGCCCGGACGATGGAAGGAACCTTTGCGCTGTTCCTGGTAGCGAGCATATCGATGGCGCTGCTGCTGGTGTTCCTGGGCGGGGTGGACACGCACCGATCGGTGGCTTTCGCCTTGTTCGCGGGGACGGTGGCGGCATCGGTCGAAGCCGCATCGCCTTACGGAAGCGACAACCTCACGGTGCCGCTTGCAGCCGGGGTGACGTTGTCGGTACTGGAACGTCTGAGTCAGTAGCGCTCGACGGGAATCGTCTCCGTCTCGACCACGGGCTCCGCCGACAGGAGTACCGTGCTGTTGATGGGCACGAGCGCCTGGAAATAACGTTCCTTTACCTCGAGGGCGATCTCGTAGTACCCGGTCGCGTGGATCTGCAGCAGCTTTCCCTTGGCGCCTTTGACGCCGAGCGCCTCGTTGTAAACCCTGATTTGACTTTGAAGGTCCATGCCTCGCCTTTCGTCGGATATTCTCGATTCAACGGGTTGTTCGTTTATTCTAAGGAACCCCTCTCCGTCTACGCAAGCTTCGAGAGGATGCGCCGCACGATCTCCATGCCCCGATCGACGTCGTCGCGGCTCGCGCTGAGCGTGGGCCGGAATCGGATCGACTGCCGACCGCACCCCAGGACGATCATGCCCTGCTCGAACGCGAGGGCGCGGAAACGGTCTCGCGTCTCCGTGTCGGGAAGGTCGAACGCACACATGAGGCCGCGACCACGCGTGTTGGAAACCTGTCCAGCTCGCTCGTCCTGGATTTTCTCGATCTCGCCGAGCAAATACTCCCCGACCTCCCTCGCGTTATCCACGAGACGCTCCTCGTCGATGATCTCGAGGTATCGGGCGAAACGAACCATATCCACGAGGTTGCCGCCCCAGGTGGAGTTGATGCGGGCCGACTCCGCGAAGACGTTGTTCTCCACTTCGTCCACGCGCGAGCCCACCAGTATGCCGCAGACCTGGGTCTTCTTGCCGAACGCGAGAATGTCGGGAGTGAATCCGAAGTGCTGGTAGGCCCACATCTTCCCGGTGAGACCGACCCCGGTCTGCACCTCGTCGACGATGAAGAGGAACTCGTGCTCGTCGGCGAGCTCGCGCAGCTTCTGGAAGAATTCGGCGCGAAAGTGGTTGTCTCCCCCTTCGCCCTGGATGGGCTCGATGACCAGGGCCGCGATGTCATCGCGGTTGTCGACGAGGGCTTGCTCGATCTGCGCCACCGCCTCGCGCTCCGCGTCCAGGACTTCCGCGAGGTGGCTCTCGACGGGAAAACGAAGCTTGGGGTTCACGATCCGGGGCCAATCGAACTTCGGGAAATACTTGATCTTGCGGATGTCCGCGGTGTTGGTCATCGAAAGCGTGTAGCCGGTACGTCCGTGAAACGCCTCCCGAAAATGGAGAACCTTGTGCCCTCTCTCCCGCTCGATACCCCGAGCAAAGTTCTTGCGAACTTTCCAATCGAATGCCGTCTTCAGGGCATTTTCGACCGCCACCGACCCGCCGGCGACGAGGAAGAGATGCGACAGCTCGGCGGGGATGGCCACCCGCGCGAACGTCTCGACGAACTCCGCCATCTCGACGGTGTAGATGTCGGAGTTGCTCGGGTTGTGGATGGCGACCCCGGCCATCTTCTTCATGAACTCGGGCTCTCGCATCCTCGGATGGTTGACGCCCACCGGCTGGGTCGCAAAGAAGGAGAAGAAGTCGAGAAACCTTCGCCCGCTCGTGCTGTCATAGAGATACGAGCCTTGGCTTTTCTCGAGATCGAAAACCAGGTCGAGCCCGTCCACGAGCATATGCTCCGATAGCGCGGCGCGAACGTCTGCCGGATTCATCGTCAACATGTTTCACCTCGAAGAAAAAAGCGGTGCTTCGGGGAAGGCCGAAAAAGACAGCGAGCGACCGAGCTACGTGGCCCCGATCATGTAAATCACGAAGAGTACCAGATGCCGCTGCGTTGTCACTGTTTCTAGTGTACCATTGCTAAAACGCTGCTCCCAAACTTGTTAGCGCCTTGACGCTCGCGCGGCAAGCTCCTTATAATCTGTTGCCCCGCCTTGGAACGTGATGATCAAAGAGGATTTCGGAGAGCTCGACGATATCGGTTTCCTGCGCGAAGCGGAGCTGTTCCGCGATATGCCCGAGTCCGTGATCCGCACGATTCTCAGCCAAGCGGAAACTCAGCTGTTCGGTGCGGATGACGTCGTCGTCCACAAGGGCGACGCGGGTGACAGTCTCTTCGTCGTAAAATCCGGAGTCGTCGAAGTGTCGACTCCAGCGGGCGAAGGTCCTCCGCTCGCGTATCTCGGCCGCGGCGATTGCTTCGGCGAGCTGGCGCTGCTGACGGGATCCGATCGGAGCAACGATATCCGGGTCCCCCAGCAAGCCGAGCTGCTCGTCATCGATAGGGCGCTGTTTCAAGACCTGATGTCCAATCACGCCGGTTTCGGCGGGCAGCTCGCCATCATCCTGGCTCACCGTCTGGTCGGGCTCCTCGAAGATCTCCCCGAACGCGGACACAAGCGTGAGCTGCAAGGAGATTTGAGGTATTTCGATCTGACGACGGTGGTGCAGACCTTGATCACGTCGGCACAGACGGGGGTCATGACGTTCACGAGCGACAACGAGACCGCGGCCGAGCTTCATTTTCAGGGCGGCAACATCTACCGCGCCCGTTTCGCCCACCGGCGCGGCGACGAGGCGGTTCACAACCTTTTTCAAGACCAACCGCAAGGTGAGTTCCGTTTCGAAAGCCACGAGGCGGACGAGGTCAACGAGGGGCCCGATCCCGGGATCACCGTTCCCGCCATGGCTCTGATGATGGAGTCGGTACGTCTGCAGGACGAGCTCAAGATGCTTCTCGAGGACCTCCCGACCGAGGGCACGCGCCTGCAGCGCAACCGCGATACGCTCGAATGGACGGGCGACGAGGGGCAAGCCGACGCGCGGCAGCTCTGGGGTTGTCTGCATCAGCCGGTCACCCTGGCGGACCTCTTCGCCCGATCCCACGCATGCCGTTACCACGCGGCCCGCGTGTTGACGCGGATGCTACAAACCGAGCAAATCCGGCCGAGCGTGGCCTGAGAGATGCGAAAGGCGCTGCTCTCGGTTGCGGTGTTGTTCTTCGCGGCGTCGAGCGCGATCCCAGGGGACGTCCCGAGCAACCTGGTGGTCGACGTGCGTTTGTACGAGATGAGGAGTGTAAATCCCGACTTTTCCAGCATGTCGGATCTGTCCTTTTTCATCGATACCGACGGCGCCGACGTTACCGAGCAACAGTGGCTCGCCACTCTCGCACGCCAGGTTCCCGATGCCTTCCTGGCGAAGCTCGCGTTCGAAACGTTACGCCTCGACAGCTCCAAGGCTCGTCTCGCGTTGACCAACCGCTCGCGTACGCTTCAGTTGGACATCGATTTGGCCGACTATCTGGCGAGAGGTTCTTTCCGTGGACGCTTCGAGGCGCGATTCAAACAAGGCGAGGAGACGCTGCGGGAAGCGGCGAAAACCATCGAGCTTCGCTCGGGGCAGACCTACGTCATGTCGACCGCGGACCTCGAGCTCTCCGCGAGTGAGTACCTGTCCCATTTTCGCGAGTACGAGGACTCGGCGCACCGGAGCGATCTCTACGATTACCTGCGCGCCTATACGGTTTTCCTCGTCGTGGCAATCACTCCTCGCGTCGCCGAGGCCGGCAGTGAGGAACCGGTCGAGGTTACGCTTCCTCGGGGGGTCGAGCTTCCCGAACTCGTGAGCCCAGCACCGGTCAAGCTCGTGGGTACGATCGTGCTCGAGTTCGACGTGGACGACGGTGGCGCACCGCAAAATCTAAGCATCGCTCGCTCCTCGATTCCCGAAATCAACCCTCGCATTCTCGGCGCGGCCGAGACCTGGCGTTTTCCCGATACCGCGGGTCGACCGGCCCGGCTCGAGCTCTCCTTCGAAGTGGACCGCTGAGTCCGGCACTGCGATAATAGGCGCGCAGCGATTCGTGCCGTTCCAACTGGCTTCGCCGATGTAGGACCGATATTCGAGCGAGACCGTGCTCTTTCCCTGGTTTCCGTCCTAGGCAGGAAGAAGTTGGAAGGGCACGAACGGATCGACTCAGGGAGAAAACGTTGTCTGCCGACCAGCTCGTGATGGTCACGATTCTCGTGAAACTGGGGGTGATGGCCTCGATCGCGAGCCTCCTCATCCGATTCGGGGCCTTCAAACGCCTGCTCTACAAGGCGGAGCTCTCGCTGAGGGAGAAGCTCGTCTTTGCCCTTCTCTCCGGCATGCTGCTATCGGTGGGTGTCGTGGTGCGGCTGCTCTTGAACTACGGCGCTGCCGATTTGTCGCTATCGGGGACGCTACTCGTTGGCCTTCTCACCGGGCCTCTGACCGGGGCCAGCGTGGGGCTCATGGTCGGCGCTCCCGCCGCAATCAAGGGCGAGCTCCTCGCTCTGCCCCTCGGCGTCCTCTATGGAGTCAGCGCAGGTGTCGTCCGCCGATTCTGTCGGAAGGAAGACATCTGGAGCTTCTCCCCCCTCATCTTCCTGAACCTCTACCGCATCGGAAAAACCGCGATCCGCGACCGCGTGTTCGACTGGCAGATCGCGATTTTCGCCGTCACCCTCGCGCTCGAATCACTCCGGATCTTCGTCGGCTCGGAGGTGGATCCGCCCCTGGTCTTCCACCTCTCGTCCGACAACGCCTGGGTGATGATCGCCATCTACATCAGCACGCTCGCGGCCCTCGGCATCCCGATCAAGATCTGGAACAGCGTCCGGCTCGAGCACAAGCTCGCCGAGCAGGAAGTGCTCGTGGTACGCGCCAGGCTCCAGGCTCTCTCGAGTCAGATCAACCCGCATTTTCTATTCAACACTCTGAACTCGATCGCCTCGGCGACCCGGACGAACCCCGAAGTGGCCCGCATGCTCATCCGCAAGCTTTCCAGCATTCTCAGGAAGCTCCTCCAGGAGCAGGAGCATTTCATCCCGTTGAAGGAGGAGCTGGAGTTCATCGATGCCTACCTCGACATCGAATCGGTACGCTTCGGAAGCGGCAAGCTCGTCGTCGAAAAGGAGGTGGATTCGGCCGCGCTCGATTCCTATGTCCCGTCGATGATCGTGCAGCCGCTGGTGGAGAACGCGGTCAAACACGGGATCGCCTCCCGGCTCGAAGGCGGACGCATCGTGATTCGGGCACGACGCTCCCTGGGCAGTGCGGTCGTGGAGATCGAGGACAACGGGAGCGGTTTTCCCGAGAACGGCGCGGAGGGTGAGGGCCTGGGCATCGGGCTGAGCAACGTCAACGAGCGCCTCAAGGTCATCTACGGAGAGAGCTGTCAGCTCGAGCTCGAAGCGGCACCGGAACGAGGGACCATCGCCCGGGTCCGCATCCCCGACGTCGACATTTCGTTTCTGAGGGCCAGCTGAGTATCCTGCCTAGTCAGGCTGATGAAAAAGTACGGTCCAGCCTGCGCGAGCGGAGCGAGCC
>DASPGQ010000096.1 GCA_035620555.1 Vicinamibacteria bacterium | reverse complement strand
GAGGCCGATTGGAAGGCCAACCGACGTATCAGCCACCTGTGGCGAGTGCATGCCGCTAGTGGTGAGACCGTTCAGCTGACACGCGGTGACGGGGAGTCGACGCCTCGCTGGTCACCCGACGGTGCCTCCATTGCTTTTATCACGAAGCGCAGCGAGGATGCGGCCGACCAAATCTACTTGCTTCCTACGGCGGGAGGCGAAGCGCAACGTCTCACCGATCACGAGACCTCGGTCCGTGACATCAGCTGGTCGCCCGACGGCGCGACGCTCTACTTCCTCGCCGACGATCCCAAGAGCGACGAAGAAAAGCGACGCGACGAGCTCGAAGACGACGTCTTCGCCTTCGATGAGAACTGGAAGTATCGCCACCTCTGGGCGTTCTCCCGAGCCGACCGAACCGAAAGCCAGCTCACCACTGGAGATTTCACCATTCGCAGCTATCGGCTGTCACGCGATGGCACCAAGTTTGTCTTCCACCGTACTCCTACGCCTCTCTTGGACGACTCTTTACGAGGAGAGGTGTGGATCATGAACGTCGACGGCACCGCAGCCCGACAAGTGACCCGGAACGAAGTCCCCGAGCAGGGCGCCGAGCTGTCTCCCGACAACAGCCGAGTCTTGTTCCTTTCCGACTCCAACGAGCGCTTAGAGTTCTACTACAACCGTAATCTCTTCGTGGTTCCCGCCGCTGGAGGCGCGAGCCGTATGCTCCTGAGCGAAATGCCCTACGAAGTCCAGGACGCGAGTTGGTCGGACGACGGACGCACGATCTACTTCACCGCCAACACCGGCGTGCGCGTCGAGCTGTTTAGCGTGGATCTTCAGACCGAGGAGCTCCAGCAGCTCACGCACGGCGATCACACCATCTCGAGCTGGAGCTATCATCCAGCCCTCGCCAGGCAGGTTTTTCGAATCGACGAGCCGACGAATGCAGGGGATGTCTGGATCTCTGGAGCCGATGGCAAGAATGCGATGCGCGTCAGCCGCGTGTACGACTACCTGGCCGAGCTCGAGCTACCGCGACAGGAGGCGGTTCGCTGGACGGGTGCCGACGGCACCGAGGTAGAAGGCCTCCTCTACTATCCCCTCGAGTACGAGGAGGGGAAGCGTTATCCGCTGATCGTCCAGACGCACGGCGGGCCGCGGTCGTCCGACAGGTTCGAGTTCGGCTCGTGGAGCCGCTACGTGCAGGTCCAGACGGCCATGGGCTACGCAGTCCTGAAGCCAAACTACCGAGGCAGCACCGGCTACGGAGACGACTTCCTCCGCGACATGGTGGGGCACTACTTCAGCCAGGCCCATCTGGACGTCATGGCGGGAGTGGACCATCTCATCGCGAGAGGTATCGCCGATGGAGATCGGATGGTCAAGATGGGCTGGAGCGGCGGCGGGCACATGACCAACAAGATTATCACTCACACCGATCGCTTCAAAGCCGCTTCATCGGGCGCGGGCGCGGTGAACTGGATCTCCATGTACGCTCAGAGCGACACCCGAGTGCAGCGCACCCCCTGGTTCGGCGGTACGCCGTGGCAGGAGGACGCCCCGATCCAGGTCTACTGGGCTCATTCTCCGCTCAAGGACATCTACAAAGTCTCGACGCCTACGATCATCCTCGTGGGCGCCAACGACGAGCGCGTGCCGCCGCCTCAGTCCGTCGAGCTCTACCGCGCCCTTCGGGCGAACGGCGTCCCTGCGCACCTCTATTTGGCGCCGAGGGAGCCACACGGCTGGCAGGAGCTACGGCACGAGCTCTTCAAGATCAACGTGGAGCTCGACTGGTTCGAGAAACACGCGCGGGGACGAAGCTACGAGTGGGTCGTGGCGCCCGAAGGTACGGAGGAACCGGAGCCTCGACGCGCGACGGAGAGCGAAGCGCAGCCGTGAGCACTTCCGGCTAGCGTCAGTCTCGATCCGAAGCCGCTACTGGATGCGCTCGTAGACGGCATGGGTGACGATTTCCTTGCCGTTCTCGTCGGTCCGCCGGTACTCGTTGTTGATTGTATTGCCGTCCTCGGAGAGCACGTTGATGATGGTGTTCACCCGGTCACCCGTCTTGTTCATGATCTTGTTCGTTCGTTCGTCGATGACCACCACGGCCGTCTCCTCGGTGCTCGTGTCCCCGCTGACCGGCCGGTAGACGCCGTCGAACATCGTGACGTAGCTCCACTTCCGCTGCTCTCCCTTCTCATTGGTGGACTCTACCGTGATCCGCATGCCGCCTTCGCCGTACGGCTCGTAGGTCATGATGTTGAGGGCCGGTGGAGGGGCGTCTGACTTGAGCTTCCATTTGCCGAACCGCGGGTTCGTGTTCTGAGCCGAGGCGAGGGAAGCGACCCAGGCCAAGCCGGCGACGACCGCGCTCACTACCAGTTTCCGCATGTCCGAACTCCTCTCGTCGAGCTTCTCACGTCGAGGACTTGCGGGATTATACCTCTGGCTCGGGTCTGGGCCAGACCCGCCGGGGGCCAGCGAGATCAGGGTGACGGCGAACGAAATCGCTTCGTCGCCATCAATGGCTGAAGTCGAGACGAGGTCAAGCAGGCTGGTGAAAAAGTACAGTCCAGCCTGCGCGAGCGGAGCGAGCCCGGCGCGCTTGCCGCGCCGTAAGCAGCCCGAGCCGTGGCGGCACGATCGATTACAGGTCCCGCCACGGCATTGAACACTCTAGCGACCATGGTTATTCGAGCACTGCCTATGACGTGCGACGGCTCAAAATCTCTTCGATCTGGCCGAGAGACCCGATGATCATTTCCAGATGCTCGGGGATTTCGACCTGGCGTTTGAAATCACCAGGCACGACGCGTTCTGGCGATGCTTTCGGTCCACGTTTCTCGATGACCATGTCGACGGAATTCCCCCGCTCTTCGAGAAGGTAGACGAGGGAGAAGTCATGGCTCGGGAACTTGGCTTCTGGGTAGAACTCCTGTCCCACGACGAAGACGATTCGTCCCTCGTCGATATCGAACGCGTAGCAAGCCCCTTCGTCCTCGATCTCCTCGAACTCGACGAAGGACTTGGCCTTGATGTGAAACGCCTCGGCCTCGTTCCTTCGAAGCGCTGATTCGAACGAGAGCGCCTTATCGGATAGATGGGTCAAATCCTTTCGCATGTCGCGCCGAACCCAGAGCAAGATCGAGCCGCCCACGAGAATCCAGAAGAGGGTGATCGACGGCCACGGCGCTTCGGATGCCATCAGTGTGAGTGCCCAAAGGATCGCGATGACCAGCGCCCCCAAGCCGACGACGTGCGGCCCCCGTCCGGCACGAGACTTCAGATCACGGATCTTGGCGCGCAGGAACCGGCGCTCGGACTCGGTGAGCGAACGAGTGGATGGTCGCAGAGTCTCGCCGAGCATTCCGAGGAGAGTACCACTGCCAGAACCTGGCGGGATGGTTCGTCATCGGAGTTTGACACTGACTCCTGGGCGTCATACGGTGACCCGCAATTGGTCGGCCAGCAGGCCACCAGCAGCCGATAATTGGGAGGTCCCATGGCAACGAGCGAGCTCGTCGGATCCGTGGCCGAGATATGGCGGTTCCCCGTCAAATCCATGACGGGCGAGGGTCTCGACGCGGCCGAGCTCGACGAACGTGGGGTCTTGGGCGATCGCGCTTATGCGCTCATCGACCTAGACACGGGCAAAGTGGTGAGCGCCAAGAGCGTGAGACGGTTTCCCGACCTGCTGCGCTGTCGGGCGGAATTCATCGAGCCTCCAGTCTCGGGCACCGAGCCGCCCCCGGTGCGAATCACGCTGCCGGACGGCACCTCCGTGGTGAGCGATGCCCCCGACGCCGATGGCAAGTTATCCTCGTACTTCCGACGGCCGGTAACGCTGGCACGGACCGCGCCGGCCGACTTCACCATCGACCAGTATCACCCCGACGTCGAGGGCGTGGATCCCGCCGGCCATCGAGACACGATCGTGGAGCAGAAGCTCGGTTCGGCGTTCTTCGCCGAAGTAGGACTCGCCTCTCCCGTGCCCGTCGGGGCCTTCTTCGATCTGTTTCCTCTGACCGTCCTGACGACATCCACGCTCGAGCGATTGAGCGAGTTTCAGCCCAAGAGCCGCTTCGACCGGCGCCGGTTCCGGATGAACGTGATCGTCGATACCGAGAAACCCGGATTCGTGGAGAACGACTGGATTGGCCACGGGCTCACGATCGGGGATGAGGTCCGAGCGAACGTGGCTCTGCCCGACCCGCGATGCGTGATGACCACGCTCGCCCAGGACGAGCTACCCAGGGACATCGAGATCATCCGGACGCTCACTCGGTACAACCGGCTCGCGGTCGCCGGCGCCGGTC
>DASPGQ010000095.1 GCA_035620555.1 Vicinamibacteria bacterium | reverse complement strand
CGGCACCGAGGGATATGCTCGAGCTCATCGAGCGCTATGACACCGGGCTGAAGCGCCGCACGTACGAGATCGTCAACGATCTGGTTGTTCGAGGGATGCTGACGGCCCGAAGCCAGCCGGACTACGTCCATGGCGTCGCCGAGGTTCGGACTCTCCCGCCCATCCTGTACCCCGGAAAAATCCTGAACGCCGCGGTGAACTTCTATAGCCACGTCAACGAGACGGGTACCAAGGAGGAGCGAGCGGAGGCGCGGCGGCAACGGCGTGAGAACCGTGGCGTGCCCTACTTGTTCCTGAAGCCGAGCCGGGGGGCAGTGATCGGGAACGGCGACCCCATCGTCATCCCCTACGGACGCGATCGAACCGACTGGGAAGTGGAGCTCGGTACCGTCATCGGCCGAGCGGCGAAGTACGTTTCCGCGAACGATGCCGAGGACTATGTGTTCGGCTACACCGTCACACTCGATATCTCCGACCGTGGGGGCCGACCGCCAGGAGGAAACCCCTTGCGCTCCGACTGGTTCGTCGCGAAAGGCCATGACACGTTCGCGCCGATGGGTCCGTGGATCGTGCCCAAGGAGTTCTACGGCGACCCGATGGAGAAGCTGCATCAGACGCTCAGCATCGGCGATACCAAGATGCAAGAGGCGAAGGCAGGGGACATGATCCATTCGCTCTGGGAGCTCATCGAGTACGGCTCGTCGATCGTCACTCTGTTTCCTGGCGATGTGATCAACAACGGGACTTCGGGTGGGGTCGGGATGGGAACAGCGGTACGGGGCGAGCAGCGGTTCCTTCGGCGCGGTGAGGCGATCGTAGCCACCATCGAGGGAATCGGAACTTTGCGCATGCCCGTCGTGTCCGAAGAGGCGCCGACGGGACTCACCGGGGCGCAGCTCCCACCGGTCAAGAGCTACCAGGATCCGCAATAGGTTTCAGTTCTTTGCACTATCATCTCTGAGTGTTTCAGCGGGACTACATCCTTCGTCTGCTGGAACAGTTTGCCAGAGCGATCGGCGCCATCCTGACGCTCCGGAAGGCGGGGCGGCTCGACGACGCCGAGGCCGCCATCGCCGAGGCATCACGCGAGTTCGTCGGTCTCGACGTCGATACGCTGCTCGCGTTGCCGGTCGAGCAGGTCGTCGCACTCCTGAGCCCGGGAGGGAGCCCCGATCCGGCCAAGTGCCTGGTCGTCGCCGAGCTCTTGTTCGAGAAAGGAGAGGTGAGCACGCTCCGAGACGACGAGGCTTCCGCTTACCGGGCCCGTCTTCGCTCGCTCGGGCTGCTTTTGGAAGTCTCCGGCCGCGAAGGCCTCGTGCGCATCCCCGAGGGCGATCGCTATCGTCGCCGAATCGATACCTTGCTCGAAACTCTCTCGAGCTATGGACGGGTCGCTGAGATCGAGAAGAGGCTCGTGCGCCACTACGAGCGCGAAGGCGATTTCGCCGCCGCCGAGGACACGGTGTTCGAGCTCCTGGATTCGGGCCACGCAGAGATCGTTCCCGAGGCGATCGATCTCTACAAGAGGTTGCTTCGCAGGAGCGACGAGGAGCTCGAGCGAGGAAGGCTTCCTCGAGATGAGGTGGAAGAAAGCCTCGCCCGACTGCACCAGAAAGGTGGGATGTAGCACCAGCGGGTGCATGAACGACTACTGGGGCTCAACGCTCCGATACATCCATGACCCAGATGTCGCCGATGTCTTCCTCCCAGGCGAAGTAAAGGTGCTCACCATCGGTCGTGAGCGATTCCGAGCCCAGGCTTCCTCGTTTGCCTCTTAAGTCGGTGACCGGGCGCTCGGGCCCGCCTTCGGCCGGCACCTCCCAAAGGTTGCCTGCTCGTTCTCCGTAACCCGTGAAATAGACGTGAGAGCCGTCCTGGGAATAGATCGGATACCATGCCGGTCCTCGGGTCAGGCGCTCGGCAACGCCGCCGTCGACGGCAATGCGCCAGAGCTTGGGGACCTCGGAATCTCGCGTCGAGACCCAAACCAGCCTTTGACCGTCGGGTGACCATTGAGGGGAGAAGTCCCCGTGGGGGTCATCGGTGAATTGCCGCGCCTCACCTCCCTCGGCGGGGATCACCCAGATGTCCATGTTTCCGCTTCGAAGGGAGAAGAAGACGATGGAGCTCCCGTCGGGAGACCAACGGGGAGAGTAATCCTCGAAGTCGCTGTTCGTGAGCTGGCGCGCCTCGCCGCCGGCTACGGGCAGAACCCAGAGATGGCGGGTCCCGCTTCTCAGGGAGTAGAAAGCGATCTGCTTTCCGTCGGGCGACCACGAGGGCGACCAGTCGGGGGAAGGGTCCGTCGTCAGCTGCTGCATCTCGCCCCCTCCCGCTGGCAGGACCCAGAGGTCTGTATTCCCCGCTCGTCGCGAGTTGAAGGCGAGGCGCCGTCCATCCGGTGAAACCTCTACAAACGTGATGAGAGATTGATCGAACGTGAGCTGTTCGGCGTCGCTCCAGGTGGCGGCGCGGTCTTCGAAGATTGGTACGCGCCAGAGGTTGGCGATGCGCCCGCCATCGGAGTAGGCGAGCCGGGTCCCATCGGCGGAGAGAGCGGCCCGTCTCATGCCGACTCCCACCGTGAGGGCACGCGGTTCGCCGCGCGGCCGCCCATCGGGCGCTACCGCAAGCTGCCAGAGGTCCATGGCGCCGCCCCGGTCGGAAACGAAGTACATCGAGCGCCCGTCAAGTGACCAGCCGGGGCTCCAGACCTTGGACTTCCCGTCGGTCAGGGGAAGGGCTTCTCCATCGGCGAGGCGGAGCACCCAGAGCTGAGTCACCGTAGCGGTACGATTCTGCGCCGCGACGTAGGCGATGAGCTTTTCGTCGGGCGACCAGCTCGGATCATATCGAGTTGCCGAGCTTCCCGGCAGGGAAAACCGGCGGAAGGCGCCCGTCGCAAGAGTGAGGACTTCCAGCTCGGTATGGTCGATGAAGGCGAGCTCGGTGCCGTGCCTCGACCAGCACGGAGCGCTCGAGAACTCGGCGTGCTGCGAGCGCTCCGGGGGAACGATTCGACGCGGGGTGCCTCCCAAGGGACTCATGAGAAAGACCCCGCCTCCGTCACGGCCGGAATGAAAGGCGATCTGACTTCCATCAGGAGACCAGCTCGGATAGGAATCGACGCCGTCGTAGTCGCGCGTTCGGTTCAACGGCGCACCGCTCCCGAGCTGCGCGATTTCGATGTCCCAGTTTCCTCCACGAAAGACGCCGCTCTCGCTCGATGCGTAGGCGAGGAATCGGCCGTCCGGAGACCATGCGGGGTAGTCCTCGACACCCAGGGCGAGCGTCACCTGGACGGGCTGGCTGAGCTCGGGACGCGGCCGGTCTCGAGAGAGGTACGCGGTGACGCCAATGCCAACCACTACCGCTACCGCCACGATCGCCGCAGTGAGCCGAATCGAACGGGGAACGATCCGAAAGCGATCCGATGGGCGGCGTGCGTCCCACTCCGCGGCCCGCAGGTCCGACACGAGCGGGGCCATATGGGCGTATCGCTCCTCCGGTCTCTTCGCGAGGCACCGATCGAGGATCCGCTGAAGGCGGGGAGGGTATTCCACCGAGGCTTCGATGGGGGGCGCCGGGGTATTGATGATGGCGTTCAGGGTCTCGGCCCCGCTCGGGCCTCGGAACGGGAGCTTACCCGTGAGCATCTCGTAGAGGAGGATGCCCAGACTGAAGATGTCGCTCCGGTGGTCGACGGCCTCGCCGCGCGCCTGCTCCGGAGACATGTACGACACCGTCCCCACGACGACGCCGGGGTCCGTCCTCGCCGCGGTTGCCGTGAAGGCTGCCGTATCGCGAGCGCCGGAAGGCTCCACGAGTTTTGCGAGCCCGAAATCGATGATCTTCGCGTGCCCGTCCTTGGTGATCATGACGTTTCCCGGCTTGACGTCCCGATGAACGATGCCTCTCTCGTGCGCGCGCGAGAGACCTTCGGCAATCTCCGTAATCAGGCGAAGCGACCGCTTGGCGCCGAGACGTTCCCGAGAGAGCAAGTCCGACAGCTTCTCGCCCTGTATCAGTTCCATGACGATGAACGTCAGGTCGCCGACGTCGTCGATCTCGTAGATGACACCGATGTGAGGATGCTCGAGGGCCGCGGCGGCCTGGGCCTCCCGGATGAAGCGACGCTTGCGCTCCTGATTCGCCATGAGATGCGGCGGAAGGACCTTGATGGCGACTTCTCGTTTCAGCTTCACGTCGAGAGCGCGGTAGACGATGCCCATCCCGCCGCGGCTGAGCTCCGAGAGCACTTTGTAGTTCGAGAGCATCTGGCCGACGAGCGCCCCGGACGGATCGTCCCGCTCCGACTCCAGCGCCGGTTCGACGGGTGAGCGTTCGAGAAAGCCGGTGCTTTGGAAGCCCAGGAGGGACTCCACCTCCCGGCGGAGGTCGGGGTCCCGGCAGGCCTCCTCGAGGAAACGCGCTCGTTCCGACTCGTCACGCTCCAGGGCAGCGTCGACGATAGACTTGACCTCTTGCCAGCGGGAGGAGCTCATGCTCTGAAGGCCCCGTTTCGTCAGCGCTCCTGGCTCCGTCGAGCTTGCCTCGAAGTATCCTTGCCGACTCGATGCATATACCATGGCCGCCCGACCCTCGGCAAGAAAGGAGGCACCGAGCCGGTCTGAAAACACTCGCGGAAAGTCATCGACCTCTGCGAATTCATCAACACGGAAGCCCAGGTAACGATGAGGAGGTAACGCCCTGGATGTCGGAAGATCGCATCGTTTAGAATTCTCGTGTCGGATAGGTGTAACGGTCGGCAAAACGGACGTGAAGGGAAAAACGATCGGCGGAAGCAGAAGCAACGGTGACGAGTCGGTTCTCTCCGCCGGCATCGAGGTCACGAGAGACGAATGCTGCACCATCGTCGATGTCGTTCGCGTCCTCTCGCCGTCCATCATCGACGATTCCCCCCTCGAACGTAAGCTTGATGTCGTGGAAGAAGCCGTTTTGTCCGCCGCCGGGGAAGGGGCCTGATGAGCACGTTATTCGCCATCGCTGGTATCCAGCAATGGATCTCCGCCGTCGAAGAGAACGCGAGCCGCATGGAGAGTCGGCTGAACGTGCTGATGAGCGTCTATCCCTGGGTTCAGATGGTCGTGTTCAGCGAGCTCGCGTTCTTCGGTCCGCTAACGGTGAACGCCCAGCCGTTCCCCAACAAGACGGAAGACCGCTTCCGGGAGCTCGCGCGGAGACACGGCATCTGGCTTGTTCCCGGGAGCATGTTCGAGCGCGACGGCGAGCGCATCTACAATACCGCCAGCATCATCGACCCGGAGGGCAACCTCGTGGGGCGTTACCGAAAGATGTTCCCTTTCTACCCCTACGAAGAGGGCGTGTCGGGGGGGGAGGAGTTTTTCGTCTTCGACGTTCCCGAAATCGGCCGGTTCGGAGTCTCGGTGTGCTACGACATGTGGTTTCCCGAGACTTCGCGCACCCTCGCGGCGATGGGGGCCGAGGTCATCCTCCACCCCACGCTCACTTCGAGCATCGATCGCGACGTGGAGCTCGCCATCGCGCGGGCTACTGCCGCCCAGCAGCAGCTCTTCTTTTTCGACGTGAACGGCGCGGGTGATGGTGGCATCGGCCGGTCCATCGTCGTGGGCCCGCACGGAGACGTGCTCCATCAGGGAGCCGCGGGCGAAGAGATGTTCCCGCTCGAGATCGACCTCGACCGCGTCCGCCGGAGCCGCGAGGTCGGTTTGCGCGGGCTCGGCCAGGCTCTCAAGAGCTTCCGTGACCGGACGGTGCAGTTTCCCGTTTACGGTCCCAACTGGCGCGAGCACGGTTTCTTCCACGAGCTCGGTCCGCTCGAGAAGCCGACCCGGGGATCCAAGAAAGGCCTGCGCCCGGCGGCCCGGACGGAGGTGAAGGAATGAAGGGTACGGCCGGGTCGCCGCGCGCCGCGAGAGACGAATCGTTTCGGGCCTATTACGATGCATCTCAACTGAGAACCGATACCTGGAACGAGCTCAAGCAGCTGACGTCCCGGCGCGAGCGTTCCGAGCGACGCGGCAAGGACACCAGGCCGCTTCAAGAAGAGATCACCCGCACGCTCAAGGTGCTGTCCGAGATCGAAGCGTACTTTTCCTTCCCCGGCACCCGGGCGGTGAATCAGCTCGCGAGCCTTCTCAAGCGTGGTCTGTTCGTCGCCCAGGCCCGCCAGACCGAGCGCGTGGTGCGCCTCCTGGTTGGCGACTCTTATCGCCGTCGCGACGTGAGCGAGATCTTTCACGAGGATTTCGACACGATGGACGCGAGCGGCGCGGAGATCGTCGAGCACATTGGTGCATCCGGCTCGAGGCCCTACTGCGAAGTGCTCGTCGTGGACGAGGTCGTCGGTGGCGGAACCCCCGATCACCAGGACGTGAGAAAGCGCATGCTCGGCATGAGGCGCGATCAGGATGAGTTCGTTTACGACGTGGTCGTCGTGGGAAGCTTCGAGGACGCCGTCATCGCGACCCTCTTCAACCATAACATCCAGAGCGTCGTCATACGCTACAGCTTTCCCTTCGAGTCCGCGACGACGCTGCCCGCGATTCGAGATTACCTGGCGCTCGTGGACGTCGAGGCGCTCGGGGACAAGCTGGAGATCATGCCGAGCCGGGCGCTCGGGGAGACGTTGAAAGCGCTGAGGCCGGAGCTCGACCTCTTCCTCGTGACCGACGATCCGCTGCGAAACGTCGCCGGGCATACCGGCCGGGCCTTTCGAAGGGTGTTCTACCAGCAGGAGGACTACCTCGAGCTCCACCTCAGCATCCTGAAAGGGATCGACGACCGCTACGAGACCCCCTTTTTCAACGCGCTCCGGGAATACAGCCACCGGCCGACGGGGGTCTTCCACGCGCTTCCCATCTCGCGGGGAAACTCGATCAGCAAATCCCATTGGATACGGGACATGGGTGAATTCTACGGCGAGAACATCTTTCTCGCGGAGACCTCCGCCACCACCGGCGGGCTCGATTCGCTGCTCCAGCCTCACGGGCCCATCAAGCGCGCCCAGGAGAAAGCGGCCCGCGCCTTCGGGGCGAAGAGCAGCTATTTCGTTACCAACGGCACCTCGACGGCGAACAAGATCGTCGTCCAGGCCCTGATGGCGCCCAACGAGATCGCCCTCGTCTCGCGAGACTGCCACAAGTCCCATCACTACGCGATCGTTCTGGCGGGGTCGCTTCCCGTCTATCTCGACCCCTACCCCGTCCAACCCTACTCGATGTACGGCGCCGTGCCCCTGTTCGAGATCAAAAGGCAGCTTCTCGCGTTGAAAGAGGAAGGGAAGTTGGATCGCGTCCGCCTTCTTCTCCTTACGAACTGTACCTTCGACGGCATCGTGTACGACCCCTTTCGTGTCATGAAGGAGGTGCTGGCCGTCAAGCCCGACATGATTTTCATCTGGGACGAGGCCTGGTTCGGCTTCGCCCGGTTCTCGCCCACTTATCGGGCGCGGACGGCCATGGCGGCTGCCCGCCGGCTGAAGCACATGCTCCAGTCGAGGGAGTATGGTGAGGCTCACCGGCGTGCGCGGTCCAAGGGCGAAGCCGACGGCATGCCGGATCCCGAGTGCGCGCGGGTGCGCGTCTACGCGACTCAATCCACCCACAAGACCCTGACGTCGCTGCGGCAGGGCTCGATGATCCACGTCTATGATCAGGACTTTGGGACGCTCGCTCACGAAGCCTTCGAAGAAGCTTACATGACCCATACTTCGACGTCGCCGAACTATCAGATTCTTGCCTCGCTCGACGTGGGTCGGAGGCAGGTGGAGCTGGAGGGGTTCGAGCTCGTGGAGCAGAGCGTTTCGCTTGCGATGACGCTCCGGGAGCGGATCCAGGAAAGCCCGCTTCTGAGCCGTTACTTCCAGGTATTGAAGGTCCGAGACCTCGTACCCGCGGACCACCGCCCCTCGGGCTTCGAAGAGTTCTACGGCCCCGAGGCGGGCTACCGGGCGATGGGTGATGCGTGGCAAGGGGACGAGTTCACTCTCGATCCCACGCGCGTGACCGTTCACATTGGCAAGACGGGGATGGACGGCGACACGCTGAGAAAGCACCTCATGGATCGCTACGACATCCAGATCAACAAGACGTCCCGCAACACGCTGCTCTTCATGCTGAACATCGGAACGACGCGGGGCGCCGTCGCTTATCTCCTCGAGGTCCTGACCCAGATCGCCCGTGAGATCGAAGAGCGCGCGGAACAGGAGAGCAGCCTGGAAAAAGAGCTCGATCGGGAAAAGGTGAGGGCACTGACCGAGCGTCTTCCCCCGCTTCCCAACTTCAGCCGGTTCCACGATCGTTTCCGAACCGCGGCGGGCTCGAAGACGCCGGAAGGCGATCTGAGGGCGGCCTTCTTCCTCGGACGAAACGACCAGGCTTGCGATTTTCTGAGACTCGACGGCTCGGTGCAGCGCGAGATGGAGGCTGGCCGCGAGGTGGTCTCGGCGGGGTTCGTCACGCCCTATCCGCCGGGATTCCCCGTTCTGGTGCCGGGACAAATTCTCAGCCACGAGATTCTTGCTTATCTGCTCGCGCTCGATGTCAAAGAAATCCATGGCTACACCCCGGAGTTCGGCCTCCGGGTCTTCAAACAGGAAGTGTTGGGAGACGTGAAACCATGAAGAAGTTGAAAGGAATCTCGGACATCCGCCGGTTCTTCTACCGAAACGACGTTCCGACATATTTCGTCAGCGCCACCAACTTCAATCTTCTCGGAATCGACGAGTGGGTAAAGAACTTCAAGTACATCTGCTATATCGATTGCTTCGACGGGAATCATCCCAACGTGGTCGCTCCGCCCGAGCGCACCGACCGGGTCTTCCAGAGCATCGAGGAGATCAACAACTATCTTCTCGAGCACAAAACGGTTGTGGACTATCTTCGGAGCCGAGGCCGGGGGCGGGCGGTTTTTCTCTTCTTCGACGAGACGACCGAGGCGCTCTGCAAGGAGCTCGACCTCGAGCTCTGCTTTCCCGCCGCCAGCCTCCGCGAGGAGATCGATGACAAGATCTCGGCCACCCGAATCGGCGATGAAGCGGGGGTTCCGTCGGTTCCGAACACGCTCGCCAAGGTGTCGAGCTACGAGAGCCTGAGGGAGACGGCAAGAGAGGCGAAGCTCGGCGAAGACCTCGTCATCCAGACGGCCTTCGGCGACTCGGGCCATACCACCTTCTTTATCAAGTCGAAAGCGGATTATGACGAGCACGCCGAAGAGATCGAAAAAGAGCCCGAGGTCAAGATCATGAAGCGCATCCGCTGCCGGGGGTCCGCCCTCGAGGCCTGCGTCACCCGCCACGGCACCATCGTGGGCCCGCTCATGACGGAGCTCGTCGGGTTTCCCGAGCTCACCCCATATCAGGGAGGCTGGTGCGGAAACGAGGTCTTCGGAAACGCCTTTCCCCGAAAGGTGCGCGAGCGCGCCCGGGAGTCCACGTTTCGTTTCGGCGAAGCGCTCCGAAGCCGCGGCTATCGCGGCTATTTCGAATGCGATTACCTGTACGACCTCGATACCGAAGACGTCTACCTGGGCGAGGTGAACCCCAGAATCACCGGCGCTAGCTCCATGACGAACCTCGCCTCGTTCGCGCAGGCCGACGCGCCTCTCTTTCTGTTTCACCTCCTCGAATGGTCGGGCGTGGACTTCGAGCTCGACGTCGAGGGATTGAACGAACGGTGGGCCGACCCGGAGAACATCGACAGCTGGTC
>DASPGQ010000094.1 GCA_035620555.1 Vicinamibacteria bacterium | reverse complement strand
TCCGGCTCCGCGTACCGGGACAAATTCCCCAGAAGCTGATTGCGAGCTCCGTTCGTCGGATCGCGCTCCAAGACTTTCTCGCCCGGAACGTCCGCCGAGCCATTCCCCCGCAGCGCCGGGGCCGGCGGCCGGGTACGCGCGGATTCATCGCCATCGACGCCGGTGGCCAGGAAGTCCTGGAACGGACGGCCGTCGTCGTCACCAACGATTTCGTCGAAGCCCGCATCGAGGTCGGGCTTCCTGCCGCCGGACGTACCATTCTCGGGGGGCAAGCGGAACGCATCCTGCTCGAAGAGCTTCCCGAGATCGCCGAGCGCGCTCTCCGCAGCGGCTTCATCGAAGAGGGCATGCCGTTCGTCCAGACCGTGGAGAACCATGCGCATCTGGCTCGACAGCTCCCAGCTCGAGGACTGGTTGCCTTCGTTGCCGACGGCTCGATCCTGCCTCGTGCGAGCGGGTCGTCCGAGCACCCGATGCCGAATGCCAGACCGTTTCGCTCTCCCCGATCGCTCCGCGTCCAGCTCGAGCTCCAGCACCCTCTCGACGGTGCCCAGGTGGTCAGCGGCATGGGAATCCCCGAGGGTGTCACCCTCATCGTCGGGGGCGGCTACCACGGGAAGTCCACTCTCTTGAAGGCTCTCGAACGAGGTGTCTATCCGCATGTGCCAGGAGACGGACGGGAATACGTCGTGACTCGTCCCGATGCGGTGAAGATTCGTGCCGAGGATGGCCGAAGCGTGACCGGCGTGGACATCAGCCCGTTCGTCCGCGAGCTCCCGATGGGTCGAAATACGAATGCATTCTCCACCGAGGACGCCAGCGGCAGCACGAGTCAGGCCGCGAGCGTCATCGAGGCGCTCGAGGTCGGGGCCAAGGTCCTGATGCTCGACGAGGACACCTCGGCCACCAACTTGATGTTCCGCGACGCCCGGATGCAGGCCCTCGTGGCGCGGGACAGCGAGCCCATCGTTCCTTTCGTCGACCGCATCCGCGAGCTCAAAGACCGGTTTTCGGTGTCGACCGTGCTCGTTACCGGCAGCTCTGGCGACAGCTTCGAGTCGGCCGACAGGGTGATCCGCATGAAGGATTACTCGCCGGAGGACGTGACGGCGGAAGCGGTGCGCGTGGCGAAAACCCATCCGACGGGACGCGCCATCGAGGCTCCTTCTCCCTTCACCCTGTCACCGGGCCGCCATCCGGTACGCGAAAGCATCGACGCGTCACGGGGACGGCGTGACATCAGGATCGACGCGCGCGGACGCGACTCGCTCGCTTTCGGCGAGGAGCACATCGATCTGAGGGCGGTCGAGCAGCTCGTCGACACGAGCCAGACCCGGGCGGTTGGATTCGCTATCCGGCTCGCGGCAGAACGGTTTCTCACCGACGACGCCACGATGGACCATCTCGTGCAGAGCCTGGAAGAGCTCTTCGATCGCGAAGGTCTCGATGTGCTCTCACCTTTCAACCTCCGCGGCGAGCATCCAGGCAACTTTGCCAGACCGAGACGGTTCGAAACCGCCGCTGCACTCAACCGGATGCGGTCGTTGCGGATCGGACCGCTCTAGGTTGCCAATCGGCTAGAATCGCGCTCGATGAACGCTCGCTTTCGACCGCCGATCCTGATTGCCTCGGCCGCTTGTCTCATTGTCGCGGCCGCCTGCTCGGCGCAGCGCCCGAACGTGATTCTGATCTCCCTGGACACGACCCGCGCCGACCATATGAGCGTCTATGGCTACGAGCGAGATACAACTCCTAACTTGAAGCGATTTGCGGCCGAGGGCGTCGTGTTCGAGCAAGCCTTCGCCCAGGCGCCGTGGACGGTATCCTCCCACATGAGCGTTTTCACTTCGCTTTATCCTCCGGTGCACAAAGTCGCGCATCTCACCCCCCAGAGCGCCACGGTGGAGACGCTCCCCGAGCGATTGAAAAGCGCGGATTACTCCACCGGTGGCTTCGTGGCGCCGGTGCTGGACGGCTACGGGTTCTCGCGAGGCTTCGATCATTATTTTTCCCCCTACCGCTCACGACCGGCAGAGGTCATGGTCCAGCAAGCTCTGAAGTGGCTCGCTCGAGACCCGAGCCGCCCCGTCCTCCAACCTCAGCCATTCTTTCTGTTCCTTCACCTTTTCGACGCCCATCACCCCTACGAGCCGAGTTGGCCCTTCGATACGGCGTACATCGAATCCTATCGGGAGGACATCCGAGAGCTCAGCAGCAGCCACCCGCATCAACAAGACAAAAACCTCTCGCCCGAGGAATTGAACGAAGTTGTTTCTCTGTACGACGGCGAGATCGCTTACCTGGACTTCGCCCTGGGAGGATTCTTCGAAGCGCTCCGCAAACTGGGAGTCTACGATTCATCGCTGATCGTGCTCATGGGAGATCACGGCGAGGGCTTTCTCGAGCACGGTCTGATGAACCACGGCAACTCCGTTTACGACGAGCTCGTTCGTGTACCCCTGCTCGTGCGCTTCCCCCGTGGCCGTTTCGCCGGACGGCGAGTCGAGACACCCGTCGAGCTCATGGACATCACTCCGACGGTGCTCGAATTACTCGGCGAAGAGCGCCTCGCCGTGGCGCAGGGAGACTCGCTCGGGGGCTTGCTCGAGAAGGGTGAGGACGAGAGTCGATTCGTCTACGCCTACGATGGAGACGCCGACAGCGTGCGCACGGCCGAGTGGAAGCTGATCAAGAATCCGCCAAACCGCGCTCGGCGCATCCCCCGGGCACTCCCAGGGGAATACGAGCTCTACGACCTGGTGCGTGACCCGGGTGAGATGCACAATCTCGCGCCTCGGATGTCCGAGCGAGTGAGCACGATGACACGGGCCCTCGAAGAAATGGAACGTATCAACGACGAGCTCCGAGGGAAAGTCCAGACGGAGCTGGGGGTGCATCCCATCGAGCTCACCGAGACCGAGAAAGAACGGCTGCGGACGTTGGGCTACATTCAATAGCCGCTCGCGGCGACGCCCATCACGACCCAGCGAGACTCCGGCTCACTCGCGTCATTCGGACGAGCGAGAAGATACTTCTTCAGCGTGATTACGAAACGCTGCTGGGACCCGTCGTCGAGCTCGGCGACGACGAGGACCTCTTTCACGAGGGCTCTCCCGTCGAACTCGTCGATGGGATCCCAGGTGACGAGCGATTTGCGAGCCCCTTCGCGCTCGCGCTCGACGGCGCGCCTGAGCTCGTCGAGCCGTGATTTGAGCTCGTCGTCCGCACGCTCGAGCGTTCTCCACCGCTCGAACAGCTCTTCCGCCTCGTCGCCCACGTGCTCCGGCCCCGCCTCGAAACGCGCGACGTCGAAGCTATGGCGATCGCGAAAGCGACGCAGCTCTTCGTGCCATTTCACTCTTTCCTTCCGCATCGCATCGAGCTCTTCTCGCAAGCTGGCGAGCGCGTAGTCCTCGACGTGCTCTTCACTGACCTCCAGGAGGCGCCAGGCGCGAGGCGGCTGCGGGAATGGAACAGTCGAGAGCTCTGCGAGATTCTGGACCTCGTGATTCCGGGATGCGTCGAGAAACTCCTCCACCACGAGCTCCTCGGGGGACGTGCAAGCTCCGAGCATGGCGCCGAGGACGAGGGAGCACCACGCCCTTCGCTTCGATCGACGCCGGTATCGACGTGGGAATCGGCTCACTCGATGGCGATGGTACGGCTTGGGGAGAAGCAGGCGCAAGCTCCTGCATCGTGTCGGGCAGCAGAGACCACACTCTTCTCGAAGGAGTCGATCTATCATGTGGCGCATGTGTAGAAGAGCATCAAGGACGCGGCCGGGCGTCGAGAGGGAACGGTCATGAAAGTCCTTCTCGCGGTCGACGGTTCGGAGTACTCCCGAGCGTCGGTCGCCTTGATGAAACGTCTCTCCATGCCCAAGGATTGTGAGGTGATCGTCGTCACGGTCCTCGGCACCGGAGCTTCCTTCGGCGGTGATGGGTTCGGCGTTCTTGACACCGAGATCGCTGCGCTGGAGTCGTATCGCGAAGACGCCCTGGTGGAGTCTCGGCGCATGCTGAGTGCCATCGCCGACGAGCTCGGGGAGGCAGGCTGGACGGTGCGAACGCGAACCGAGCACGGACATACCGCCGATCGGATCGTGGCGACGGCTAACGAGCTCGGCGTGGACCACATCGTCGTCGGCTCACACGGGATGACCGGTTTCGATCGATTCCTCCTGGGAAGCGTCTCGAGGGCCGTCGTCACCCACGCTCCTTGTAGCGTGCTGGTCGTGCGCAAACCGGCCGACACGCAGGACGCCGGGACCCGTGAGTTGATCTCTCGTCGAGCCGATTCTGGCCATCCGCTGCGCATTCTCGCCGCGTTCGACGGCTCGCCGTCTGCCCGGGCCGCCATCGAGCTTCTGCGGACTCTACCGCTCCGGGCGGATTCCGAGTTGACGGTAGTGACCGTCTTGACCGTGGCCACGACTCTCTACGGCAAGGACATTCTCCAACGCTTGTCGACGAGCTGGCAGGAGCATTCGCGAGCGGCGCAGCTCGAGCTGGAATCGGTGCTCGCCAGATTGAAGCAAGCGACCCCGAACGTTTTCACCAAGCTCATCGACGACGGCACCGACGCTAGCCCCGACATCTTGAGGTTGGCGACCGATCTCGAGGTCGATATCGTCGTGCTCGGTTCGACGGGAACGAGCGCCATCGAGCGCTTTCTCCTCGGGAGCGTTACGGCACGCGTCCTGGACCATGCGCCGTGCTCGGTCTGGGTCGTGCGGTAACGCGGCGCTTCGCATTCAGGGTCACGGGATGCCGAGCGAGAGCCCCGGGGGCGCTCCCCGGTGACCTCTTCGTGATCGTCAGGAGCGCACGCGACCCTCGTTTCCAGCGCGACGGCGCGGACTTGTGGCGAAGGGAAACCATCACGGTCCCCGACGCAGCCCTGGGCACCACGAGGAACGTGCCCTGCCTGGACGGCTCCGCCGAGGTGTCCATCCCCGCGGCGGCACAGCCCGGCTTGGTGCTACGTCTCGCGGGAAAAGGACTGCCTGAGTTCGGCGGTCGCGGGCGGGGCGACCTCTTCGTTCGCCTCGATGTGCAGATACCCGAACGATTGAGTAAACGACAAAGAGAGCTCTACGAGCAGCTCCGCGAGCTCGAGAGACCGAAGGCCGAAGACGAGGCGAGCGACCACTAAGTAGTAGTATGAAACGGCGCAGTAAGGAGGCCCCCATGACGACAACGAAGCAGATACCTCGGCAGCAATGGAAGGAGTACTTCGACCGATTCACGAAACGACACTTGAGGGACGATCTCCCCGAGGCAGCCACGATCGAGCTCGTCTCTGCCGAACTAGGCGCTCAGATCGGGGTCGACGCGGCCCGCTTGCTGGGGATTTCCTACGATTCGAAGAGCGAGGCTCTCGAGGTGCTTCTCGAGAACCTCGACCAGCTCGTCCACAAACCGAAGGAGATCTGGGTCGTGGAAGACGAGGACGGCTTCTTGCCCTCGATCGAGATCGTTCGCGACGATGGCACGAAGGAGATCCTGACCGTCCGCCGAACGGGTCCGCTAGAACCGCGACCGTAGTCCGCGCCGACGCTTACCGCTCCCAGCTCACGTCGAGATAGTACTCCTCTTCGTTATAGCGGTAGTCCAGCTCTCCCTCGTAGGCCCGGTGAAGGGCCTCGCCGATCGCCCGAGGAAGGTGGATGTCGGTCGTCTTGATGACGATCATCCCTTCCTCCTCATCGATGCCCATGATGCGGTCGAGCGGGTGCTCGCCCCTGGCCTTCTTCTCCTGGTTCCAGGCGAGATTCAGGATTTCATCGCGGTGTTCTTTCAAAAAGGGACCGGTGACAGTGACCTGCCCGGCCGGGTACTTGTCATGGGTTCGGGCGCAGGCGGGACACCGCTCCTCGTGAGCGTCCGCGGGCTTCTCTCGCCATTGCCATCGCCCATCGTGGTAGACGGCGAAACATTCGGGGCAGACGGTGGGCTCGGGAAGTTTCCTTTTCGATTTGTAGGTGTCGTGCACAAGCTCCTGGAGCCGGCGATCCCGCCGCGATTTTCCCGGAGTCGTGGAAGTGTCTCTCATCTTCGCCTCACTCGAGTGTCACCGGACGTCGTAAAGCCAGCCGTCGGCTACTCGCTCCAATGCGCTCTTCGCCGATACCGCTTCGTCCATAGGTCGAGCGTAGCGCGCCGAACGTATCCGCGTTAACTGGGGAAAACCCGAGATTCTCGCCATGAGATCCCGGGCTCCGAACGGTGGTTTTCACGCAGTCGGCCTTCGGGCGACGGCGATCCCGCGGGTGGGATCGGTGATCCCACAAACGCACAAGCCGCTGAAAGCTCCGGGAACGAACACCATAACAAGTGCATGGCCTGGTTGAAGTTGGTTTTGGCATGAATAATGTACCGAAGTCCAATTCATGGGAACCTTCATGCAGGACTTTCGGTTCGCTTTTCGCACCATTCGACGGAGCCCGGGCTTCGCCCTATCGGTGATCGTTGCCCTCACCCTCGGGATCGGCGCCAACACGACGCTCTTCAGCGTCGTGAAAGGGATCCTTCTGAGCTCGCTTCCCTATGGAAACGAAGACGAGCTCGTGATGATCTGGCAAGACGCGACGCCGCGGGGCGGGACGAACCGGGTCCCGGTGAGCGTGGCGAACTATCTGGATTGGAAGGAGGCCAACCCCGCCTTCACCGACGTCGCGGCTCTTTTCAATTCGAGTTATCGGCTGAGTGCTCTGGATGAGCCCGTCGTGCCCTTGACCCACGAGGTCACGGCGAGCTACTTCGACGTGATGGGAATCGAGCCCCACCTGGGTCGAACCTTTCGGCCGGAGGAAGCCGAGCCGGGGGGCGACAAGGTGGCCGTCGTGAGTTATGGCTTGTGGCAGCGCATCCTGGGCGGCGATCCCACACTGTTGGGACAGTCGCTTCTCCTCGATGACGAGAGCTACACCCTGATCGGGGTGCTCAAGCCAGACTACCTGAGCGTTCACATTTTCGCCACGCAGCCAGATCTGTTCGTGCCTCTGGTGCTCGACGAAGACGCTCGGCAGATGGACAGCCGGACGCTCGCGGTCTATGCCCGAATGAGAGCGGGCGTCGATGTGAAGCAGGCGCAAACCGCGATGCAGACGGTCGCCGAGAGGCTCGCCGAGCAGTATCCGGAGACGAATGAGGGTTGGGACGCCCGCGTCGTGCCCATCCGGGAGGAGGCTGTCGGCCGCGTGAGGCCCCTGCTCACCGTCTTGCTCGCGGCGGTTGGGTTTGTCCTTCTCATAGCTTGCGCGAACGTGGCCAACATGACGCTCGCGCGATCGGCGGAGCGCGATCAGGAGATCGCCCTCCGTCGTGCTCTCGGGGCAAGCGGATGGCGTCTGTCGCGGCAACTCTTGAGCGAGAGCGTGGTTCTCGGCCTGGTGGGAGGAACGACGGGGCTTCTGCTCGCGGCCTGGACCCTTCAACCCCTGCTGCGTCTCGTGCCGACCGGTGCCCCGGTGCCCTTTCTCGAGAAGGTGACTCTGGACTGGGAAGTGCTTCTTTTCACGCTCGGACTTTCCGTCGCGACCGGCACACTGTTCGGCCTGGCGCCCTCGAGCCGCGTGTCGCGCATGGAGCTCAACGAGCATCTCAAGCATGGCGGGAGAAATCCGGCGTCCTCGAGATCTTCGCGTGGATTCGGAGCGTTCCTGGTCGTGAGCGAGGTCACCCTGGCGCTCGTGCTCGTCGCCGGAGCGGGTCTGGCAATCAAGGGCTTCCGGAACCTGAAGGGATACGACCCCGGATTCGACGCCGAGCGGCTTCTCACCGTCCGAACCTCCCTCCGCGGCGAATCATTCGCCGAGCCGCATCAGCGCATACGTCATTTCGAGGAGCTGGCCTCGCGCTTGAGGGCACTCCCCGGGGTGACCTCGGTAAGTGCCACCAGCTTCACGCCGCCACTCTTCCCCTTTCAAGCTTCGACTTTCACCATCCCCGGCGAGGCGGTCGAGCCGGGCCACGAGCCCGGCGCCACCATTCGCGCCGTACTTCCCGACTACTTTCGAACGGTCGGCATCCCCGTTCTGCGCGGACGCCCGCTGGGAACGGAAGACCGCGAAAGCTCCGCGCCGGTCGTGGTGATCAACGAGGTTCTGGCGCGCCGCTACTTTGCCGGCCGCGACGCTCTCGGGGAATCGATCGAGCTCGACTCGTCGCCTCAACCCGACTTGAGCCCATTCATGGGCTCGAGGCGTATCGTCGGCATCGTGGGAAACGTTCGAACGCTCGGCACCAACCCCGAGCCTCTCGCGGTGATCTACCTCCCGCACCGGCAGGCGCCCGTCCCGATCATGAACATGATGATTCGCACCGACGCCGAGCCCTCGTCGCTCCTGAAAGCCGCCGAGCACACCGCCTGGGGCATGGGCGGTGACATCAACGTCTACGGAGTCGAGACGCTCGCGGACCGCATCGCGAATGCCGAGTGGAGCTCGCAAGTGTCGACGCTCCTTCTCGGGCTCTTTGCCCTCCTGGCTCTCTCGCTCGGGGCGGCGGGAATCTATGCCGTCATCTCCTACACTGTGGCGAAGCGAACGCGGGAGCTGGGGCTGCGGATGGCCCTGGGCGCGAGGCGGGGCGAGGTCCTGAGAATGGTCCTGGCGAGCGGCCTGAAGCTGACGGCCGTAGGGGTTGTAGCCGGCATCGCGGCAACCTGGGCGCTGGCGCGCTTCCTCGAGAGCCTTCTTTACAACGTCAGCACCAACGACATCGTCACCTTTGCCGGTGCGTCCTTGTTGCTGGTGGGCGTCGCCGCGGCCGCCTCAGCGGTCCCGGCCTATCGCGCCTCCCGAGTCGATCCCATCCTCACCCTGCGGCACGACTGAAAGATCATTCGCTGTCCCGTCGCGAGTCAGGAATTTAGCGCAGGATCTCGAACGCGCGTTTCTTGTCCTTACCGAAGCGGAACACGGCGTAGTCGTCATCGAACGCCGCGGCGCAGTGGATTCCGAGTCGTAGCATCACCGCAAAAGCTGGTGCGGTCGACGATGGAGAAATCCTGGTCGGCGAAATCCAAGCCCATCGCCCATGCCGACTCCAAGTCTGCACCGTTGACGGGTTCTATGACCGCCACCCCTCCGCGAAGGCCTTCCCAAAACTTCTCGGCCGCCTCGCGATTCAAGCGGTGGTCCAAGAGAAGCCATGTCTCAACCAAGATGTGATCCGTCGTGACGAGCGACTCGCCAGCGGAGAGAAGTGACTTTGCCCGCTTGTTGCTGCTGTCACCCGAATCCGCGGCGGCGTATCAGACCGAGGTATCGACGAACAAGCTCACTTGGAGGTCTTGCGCAGGCGTTCCGATTGGACCGCCGTGCCGAGCATCGAGTCCTTGTTCCGGAAAACGTCGGACCCATGCGAACTTCCGAGGTCGAATACCACGGACGGATCGGCGTTCGGGCTCGGCCGAGCGAGATCCCGCTCCACTAAGGTTCTGATGTACTCCGCGAACGAAATCCCGAGATCGGAAGCTCGCTCGCGGGCACGACGCCGAGTCTCCGCGTCTAAGAGTGATCTGAGTTCGTGCCATCATGAAGGCCACCATTGTACTGGCACGATCGGGCTCCGATTCCGGCCTATCGCGCCAGTCTTGTGATTTGCGACTGAATGTCAGAGAATCAGAGGAGCAGAGGTCGCGAGGGATGTCTGAGGTCACCCGAGTTGGAAAACGAGGAACCATCGTGATCCCGGCTCCTCTCCGCAAACGCTACGGGCTCGAGGAAGGAAAGGCAGTCCTCGTCGAGGCGATCGCCGAGGGACTCCTCCTGCGGCCCGCGGTCACGCTTCCCGTCGAGATGTACTCCAAGGAGCGCCGGGCAGCGTTCCTGCTCGAAAACGCTATCGATCGCGAGGACTATGAGCGGGCCTGCGAGGAGGTCCGGAAAATGGGTCTCGACCCCGATACCGTCCCGCATGAAAGGCCGGAGACCTAAGGCCGCTCTGTGGACCGGCTCTTCCTCGACGCGAATGTGCTTTTCTCCGCGGTCTATCAGGAGAACTCCGGTCTTCGCCGTCTCTGGGAGCTCGAGGACGTCGAGCTCGTCACCTCCGCCTACACTTTCGAAGAAGCGCGCCCCAACCTCGATGCCGACGAGCAGCTCGAGCGTCTCCAGGGGCTCGTCCGCGCGATCGACCTAGTGCCCGAGAGTGCGGTCGAGCTACCGCTGGGCGTTGAGCTCTCCGAGAAGGACATCCCCATCCTCCAGGCGGCCCTCGCCGCCGAGGCCTCGCATCTCATCACCGGCGACCGGCGAGATTTTGGGCGCTACTTAGGCGAAAGGCTTGGAAGTGTCTGGGTCATGACTCCGAGGCAGTATCTCGAGACGAGGGAGGCCTGATAGCGGACGAGCGAACGCTCACGGGCCGGCACGACTGAAGTACTCGTTTCGCTTCGGGCTCTGCTATCCTCCCCGCCCGAGGCGAGAAATGAGCAAACTCTGGTCCCGTCGCGAATGGATGAGAGGCGTGGGCGGCGTCTCCGGCACGGCACTCTTCGGTACGAGACACCCGCCACACGGCCGCGGCTTCGCTCCCCAGGTCCCCGCTCCCGTCGGTTCGATCCTTCCTCTCGTTTCCACGAGCGACGTTTACGTGCCGCCACGCGGCCGTTCGTACATGAAGTTCAGCTTCGATTTTCCCGAGCCATCGGTGGAGCTCGACGGAATCCGTTTCGGTTTCCTGATCTTCAGCTACGAGAACGCCTACGGACTCGACGCGAGCGCAATGAGAGTCGCGTCCGAGGACGACGGACTCCATCTCATCTGCGACCGGTTCGTTTGGGCGGGCGGACAGGAGTCCGCTCCTGGTCGCCTCGAGGCTCGATTGCGGAAAGAAGGCGCTTTCATCGAGTGGTCGAGCGACGTCGAGATGGAGCAGCCAGTCAAGGCGGTCTCGACCGTGCTGCGAGGCCTGCCGCGAGGCCGGGTCTCCTGTGCAGGGCAGAGATTCTTCGACCCGGGCGATGATGAGGTGCTGCTGGGCTATCCCTTCTCGGGAGGCGATCTCTTCGGCCCGGGCTCCGCGCGCGGTATGCCGACACCGTTCGCGGTGATCGAGAGCGGCGACCGCCAGGTCTTCTTTCTTTCCTCGCTCGACACCCAGGTGCGGACGAAACGCTTCTACTTCCAGCCGGGAGAGACCGCCTACCGGGTCGAGGCGGTGCACGAGACCGAGGGCTGGAAGAACTCGACCCGGGTGAGCGTTCCTCCCTGGCGAATCGGGAAGGTCTCTTCCATGGCGGAGGCCGCCGCGCCCCACTTCGAGCACATCGAGAGGGCCTATGGAATTCCCCGGTGGGAAGCTCGCGAAGACGCCCCCGACTGGCTTCGTGAGGTCGCGCTGGTGATCACGCTTCACGGGATGCATTTCACCGGCTACGTGTTCAACGACTACGCCCGGATGCTCGAGATCCTTCGATGGGTGGCGACCCGGATTCCTGCAAGGCGCGTCGTGGCCTTCCTCTCCTCGTGGGACGGGCGGTACTACTGGGATTATCCACTCTACGCGCCCGCCGAACGCATGGGAGGGGAATCGGGATTTCGCCGACTCGTTCGAGGCGGCCAGGAGCTAGGCTTCCGGATGATGCCGATGTTCGGCGCCAACGCCGCCAATCGGAAGCATCCGATGTTTCGTGAGATCGCCGACGGTCACACCGAGAAGGTGGATGGGGACCGTTTCGATCTGAACTGGGTCGACTGGGACAACGACCGGCATCAAGACGGCTGGCTTTCATATATGAATCTCGGCGTCGAGTCCTGGCGACGCCACCTGACCGAGCGCATCGCGGACGTCATCGAACGCTACCGGCCCGACGCCTATTTCCTCGACATCGTGGGCGGATGGGTCAATAACCCGAAGGCAGATATGCACGAGGGAACGCGACGGCTCGTCGAGGAGCTTCGGGCCCGCTACCCGGACGTTGTGGCGGTCGGGGAGATGCACTACGACGCGCTGCTCTCGTTCATTCCCATCTACCATTCGTTCTCCCAGACCGAAGTCGCCGCAGAGCTCGCGAAATACACGCGCTTCTTCCAGCACCTGAGCTATCCCGCCCCCGGCAGGGGAAGCACCGGCGTTCACGAGGCCGGGTTCCGGCGCTCTGCCGAGGACACGTTCTCGCTCAGCGAGCCGCAGATTCCGACGCTCAATGTGGTCGACGACACCTTCGATGCACGACGCCAAGACATGGAGGCCGTGATCCGGCACGCACGGGAGAGGGCTGGCCTGTGAGGGGTTTCATCGCTGCTCTCGCTATCTCGGTGCTCGCCGCCTGCGGGGGCGGCGGCGTTGAAAGGCCGGTCTCGGAGGGTCCGATTCGCGCCGTTCCATTCACGAGCGTCCGCCTGACCGACTCCTTCTGGGCGCCACGGCTCGTCACGAATCGCACCGTCACCATCCCGCACATCATGCGGCAGAACGAGGAGACGGGACGGGTGGACAACTTCCGGAAGGCAGCCGGGAGGCTGGATGGGACTTATCAAGGGCGCCGCTTCAACGATACCGACATCTACAAGGTGATGGAGGCGGCTTCGTACGCGCTCGCCCAGAAGCCCCACCCGGCACTCGACGCGGAGCTCGACGAGCTCATCGCGCTCATCGAAGTAGCGCAAGAGATTGAGGGCGTTCCGAAAACAGGCCCGGGTGCAGGCGCGAATCGACATCGGTCTGACGCGTGATTCCGTCGTCCTTCTGTTGTGCACCGAGGGGGCCACCCACCCCGCGAGCTACCAGCGGATCGTGGGCAACCCGCCCTGAGCCCGCTGCGGAGGTTGACCTGTCGGATTCCGTTCCTCCATAATGGAGGAAAAATGGAGGACCAGTGGCTACACTCAACATCAAGAACGTACCCGAGAAGCTCTATGCCCGGCTCAAGGCGCGGGCCCGAAGCGAGCGGCGTTCGATATCACAAGAAGTGCTGCGCATTCTGGAAGAGGCGACGCGTCCGGGCGAAACCGTGTCCATTCTCGAGCTGCGCGGGCTCGGCAAGGAGCTCTGGAAGGGCATCGATCCGGCCATACACGTCGACGAGGAGCGCGGCTCTTGGGATTGATGGACGACCTGGGGAGCGGTCCCGTCGGGATCGACACCGCGATCTTCATTTATTACATCGAGGAGCATCCCAAGTACTTCGCTCCCGTCAGAACGTTGTTCACCGCCATCGACAAGCACCGGTGCCGGGGAGTCACTTCGGCGCTCACTTTGCTCGAGACCCTCGTCGTACCGTACCGCGCCGGTGACATGGCGGTCGCCGAGCGCTACGAGCTTCTGTTCAGCCGCAGTCGCGGGATCGAGCTCATCGACCTCGACCGCGCGCTGCTCCGTGCCGCGGCCCGCATTCGCGCCGTGTATCGCCTGAAGACGCCGGACTCTATCCAGCTCGCTGCCGCGTTTTCGAAGGCCTGCACCACCTTCCTCACTCACGACCGACCGCTTTCCAAAGTCAGGGGCATCAAGATTCTTCAGATCGGACGATACCTCGCGTAGGGCTGAAAGCTCACCGCGCGGAGCGGGTGTTAGAATCTAACCTCCTAGGGGAGCCATCATGAAGCCCCGCAAGTTCTCCAACTACATCCTTCTCGACAAGCTCGGAGAGGGGAGTACGTGACCGGGGAGACGCTCGCTGCCCGGATCGCTGCGGGGCCGATTCCGATCGACGAGGCAACGCGGATTGCGGCCGAGGTCGCCGAGGCGCTTCAACGAAGCGCACGCCAGGGGATCGTCCACCGCGATCTGAAGCCCTCGAACATCATGCGGACAGGGTCACGCCAAGGTGATGGACTTCGGCACCGCCCAACGAACTCGAAGCGGCCAGGACACCGACGCCGACACCCTCACCCGGTTGACCGCCGACCGGGCCTATCTGGGAACGCTCGCCTACAGTCTCCGGAGCAGCTTCTCTATCGGTTCGTGAAGCCGAGTGAAGCGAGGCCCGATCTCGAGGTGAACGGAGATCCGATCGCGCTTTCCTTGGGGGACGGGTTCGCCACTATCCGACGGACTTTGCGAGAGGGGGACACGGTGGGATTGATGCTTCCCATGCCAGTTCGACGACTCCGATCGCACGAGGCCGTCGAGGTCTGGATTCCAACTGAGAGTCCGCGAGCCAACGACTCTGCGGTCCGAGCCAGGGAGTGATCCACAGCGCAGCCATCTCGTGCGCGTTTCTCACGAGTAGGATTTCTCCTGGGCAGCTTCCGACTACGACATATGCCCCTCACGCTACAATTGGAAACCCACGAGAACGGCGATGCCCCGATTCTTGAAATCGGTCGTTCGCTCCGCGTCGACTGTGGTGACACCCTGAGTGAATCGGCATTCTGCCAAGAGCCACCGGACGCGAATGCCGCCGCCTACGACCAGGCTCGCTTCGAACCGTGCGATCGTGTCCAGCTCGCGCTCCGACTCTTGGCCCAGACTCTCGATCCGCTCGCGGGCTCGAACCCCGTAACCGAAGGATGGCCCGACGAGGGCGTAAAAGCTCGTTGGCCCTGTTTGATTCGTTGCGATCCGGGCGAGGATTGGAAATTCCAGGTACTCGAGAACGAGAGTCGTTTTGAGATCCAGCTCCGGATTCTCTGCCTCGAGCACTGTGCCTTTCTTGACGAAGAGCGCCTCCGGCTGCAGCGCCACGACACCCGCGAGAGGGAAGACGATTAACGGTCCCACGCTGAAGTTCCGAGTGCTGCCGGAACCAAGACCGCCGAACGGGCCCGTGAACCTGGGGAGGGTAGCCCAGTGGATCCCCGCCTTGAAGCCGAAGTCGACCGCTTCGGCGGCTGGGG
>DASPGQ010000093.1 GCA_035620555.1 Vicinamibacteria bacterium | reverse complement strand
CCCCCCCCCCCCCCCCCCCCCACCACACTGGTCGACTGATCGAGAGATGGTGTCAATCAAGCCTGAAGAGCAGCGGGTTTCCGAAAACCCGACGGCGATCCTCTCGGGGATTTCCAAGAGCTACGGGGGAGTTCACGCCCTCACCGATGTCACGCTCGAGGTGTTCCCCGGAGAGGTTCACGCCCTGCTCGGAGAGAACGGTGCTGGAAAGTCCACGCTCATGGGCATCGCATCGGGGCAGGTCGATCCAGACGAAGGAGAGATCTACTTCGAGGGTCTCATCCAGCCTGAGCTGACCCCCACAGATGCGAACGCCCTCGGCATCGCGATCGTCCACCAACATCCAGCTCTGCTACCAGACCTGACGGTCGAAGAGAACCTTCGACTCGGCATACGACCAGAGCATCTTCAGTTTGCCGGCACCACCGAGGAGTCGTTGCGTGCGCTCCTCGACGAAGTCGGATTGAAGGTGCACCTGCGTGACCGGGTCGATTCGCTCTCCGTGGCAAACAAGCACCTTCTCGAGGTCGCGAAAGCGCTCGCGTCCTCGCCAAAGCTGCTGATCCTCGACGAGCCGACAGCTCCGCTTGGTAAAGACTCAGTCGAACTCCTCTTCGACCACGTGCGGACAGCAGCAGCTCGCGGCACTGCGGTCGTGTACATAACCCACCGACTCGCCGAGGTGCGACTTCTCGCCGATCGCGTGACGGTTCTACGCGATGGAATGGTGAGCGGGTCCGCAGCCGTTGAGGATGTGACGGACGATCAGCTCCTCGCCTGGATCGTCGGCCGACGTCTGATCGGATCAACATTCCCGCCCAAGCCGGAAATCTCAGACGCATCCGAGGAATACCTGATGGCGAGCGCCTTGACCGGTGAAGCGTTCACCGACGTGTCGTTCAGCATCCGCAAGGGCGAGATTCTCGGTGTCGCCGGAGTAGTCGGCAACGGTCAGAGCGAGCTCCTCGCTGCTCTAGCGGGCCTCAAGCCGTTTTCCGGCTCAGTCGAGATCGGAGGCAAGCCCTACTCCGAGAATGCGCTGAGGACTCGGTCCGCCTACATGCCGGCAGACAGACACCGGGAGGGTCTCATGATGACGCTCTCGGTTCGCGAGAACGCGGCAGTCAGTGCGTTGCGCAGATTTCGGCAGGGGCTCTTCGTTCGCCGTTCGATCGAGACACCGATAGTCCAGTCGGAGCTCAAGTCGCTGGATGTTAAGGCGTCGTCACTGGAGGCAAGCGTCACATCTCTATCGGGAGGCAACCAGCAGAAGGTCGTGATGTCCCGAGCTCTGATGTCACAGCCGAACATGCTCATCGCCGACGAACCGACCCAGGGTGTTGATGTTGGAGCGCGAGCCGAGATCTACCGGATTCTTCGTGAGGTGGCGGAGGACGGGATTCCCGTCGTCGTGGCCTCCTCCGATGCCCACGAGCTCGAAGGGCTCTGCGACCGCGTCATAGTCATGTCTCGGGGGCAGGTCGTCGTCGAACTCGAAGGCGACGATGTGAACGAACAGCAGATCGTTCGCGCAGCCGTGAGCGCAACGGGGCTGAAGGAGCGCTCGGGTGCGGCCGAACGAGATAGCTCCTCAGGGCTCAGAAGATTCGTCCAAGGCGACTATGCACCGGTGTTGATACTCGCCCTGGTGATCCTGGGTCTGGCTGGATACATCTTCTCTGGCAACGACCGCTACTTCTCTGCGTTCAACATCAATTCGGTCCTGACCCTGGCGTCGGCGCTTGGCTTCATCGCAATCGGCCAGACGATCGTGCTTCTCGTTGCAGGGATCGACCTATCAGTCGGGCCGCTCGCCGGATTCCTAGTGGTTGTTGGGTCGTTCTTTCTCGTCGAAGGGAACCCGTTCGGCCTGATGTTGCTTGGTCTCGTCGCGATGGTCGCGGTCGCGGTCGCCGTCGGCGCCACCAACGGAGCCCTCATTCGATTTCTTCGGTTCACACCGGTCGCGGCGACCCTGACTACGTACATAGCGCTTGGGGGACTCGCTTTCGTCCTCCGGGACCGACCCGGCGGCTTCATTAGCAGGACGGTCACTGACCTGATCATGGGAAAGCTCGGCCCAGTGCCATGGTCCTTCATCGTGTTGGTCCTCGCTACGGTCGTCATGGAGTACGGGCTCAGGAAACGTGGATGGGGGCAGCGGATTCGGGCTATCGGCTCAGACGAGGACTCCGCCCGACGGCTCGGAATCCCAGTCGATCGCACGGCGATGAGCGCCTATATCACGGCGTCCACCTTCGTCTTTCTAGGTGCGATAGTCCTTCTCGCCACACTCGGAATTGGGGATCCCGCGCAGGGCGCAGGGTTCACCCTCAGCAGTGTCACGGCGGTTGTGCTCGGCGGAACCAGCCTTCTCGGCGGCCGAGGCACGTATATCGGAACGTTGTTCGGGGCCTTGCTGATAGTTCAAGTACAGAACGCGACCGTGTTTCTTGGCCTCAGTCAGACCTGGCAGTACTTCTTCCAAGGTGCCCTGATCATGGTGGCAGCGTTGATCTACAGCCAGGTCCGTGGATTGCGACGGTTGAGGTGAGTCAAAGATTACGAAGGAGGGCCCGGGATCGGCCCATCGATCCCTGCATCTAGTCCTACGGAGGACAGAACGACCCGCGAGCAGAGGAGCAGCTGCAATGGAACTCAAAGCTATTCACCATGTTGGTCTCGTTGTGAGGGACCTGGATCGCTCGATCTACTTCTATCACGACCTCTTGGGGTTGCCGTTCGCCAACGAGCCAACGCCCTGGTTCGAGGGGCCGGAGCTGGCGAAAGGCGTCGGGGTCCCCGACGCATCATTGCGTCAGGTGAGCCTGTGGGCAGGCGAACACTCGAGCATGGAATTGATCGAATATCGTGACCGGGCCGACACGTCGGGACAAGCGGTTCCGAACAATCACATCGGAGCGGCCCATGTCTGCTTCCGGGTCGACGACATCCATGCCAAAAAGGCAGAGTTGGAGAGCAAAGGTGTCGTCTTCTACTCGGACGTCAACGTGGTTGACGAAGGCCCCCTCGCCGGCTGGCGTT
>DASPGQ010000092.1 GCA_035620555.1 Vicinamibacteria bacterium | reverse complement strand
TCGGGCGTCGTTCGCGCACAAACCGGTCAGCCCATCACGCGTACCTTCATCGTCCGAGGGTTGAACCAGGGTACTCAAACCATCAAGGCCGAGACGGTCGGATCGCAGCGCCTCTCGAGCGTCGGCACCGCGGACATCACCGTGGCGAAAGATTTCGTGCTTGGAGCGGGAAGGCTGGAAGTGGCTGGGAGCCTTTTCAATATCTTCAATGCAAACACTATCAGCGACATCAACCTGGCCAGCGGCTCGTCTTACGGGCAAGTGTTGAACTTCCTGTCGCCGAGAATCTTCCGAATCGGGGTGAAGTACCGCTTCTAGCTTGCAGCAAAAAATCTAGTTTTGGGGCTCTTCGGAGCCCCTTTTTTTTGTCTGTGTCATAATATTGCCCGTGCAAGAGACGATTCCGTGGGCGGAAGTCCGGAACGACCCGGAGCCGCGCGCGGGAGTCCGTTTCACCGACTTGACCCTGCTCGATGGCGGGGTGGTTCCCAACGATCGGTTCTTCGTTCTCCAGCAGAGGGACATACCCCAGGTCGACGCGACGGGCTTCGAGCTGAGTTTCTCGGGTGAGATTGGAAGAGAAGCTGCCCTCACCCTCGATGAGATTCGCTCACTCGACAAAGTGGAGACCACCGTCTGCTTCGAGTGCGCGGGAAACGGACCCGCGGGAATGCACGGTCTCGTAGGAAATGCGCGCTGGGCGGGGACGCGTCTCGGTCCGCTTTTGGAGGGCCTCGGGATTGCACCATCGGCCCGCGAGGTCGTGTTTTACGGGGCGGACAACGCCGAGGAGCGGCTCCGCGGCCAGACCTACGCCACGCGGTTCGCGAGAAGCCTTCCCATCCGCATGGCCCTGGACGAGAACGTCCTGCTCGCCTACGAGATGAATGGTGACCCTCTTCCGCGCGAGCATGGTTTTCCCCTGCGTCTCATCGTTCCCGGCTGGTACGGCGTTGCCCAGGTGAAATGGCTCGAACGCATCGAGATCGTGCCCTACCGATTCATGGGCTGGTTCATGGCAAAGGATTATGTGACGCTGCGAGGCGTCGAGGTGAACGGCCGAATCGAGCATCGCGCGACCTCGGTGGGACGCCACCAGATCAAGTCGGTGATCACGCGGGTCACGAGAGATTCCTCCGGCACTCACACCATCCACGGACTTGCCTGGAGCGACGGGTCGCCCATCGAGACGATCGAGATCGCCGTCGACGACGGACCCTTTCGTGCGGCCCGAATCGAGCCCGGAGTTTCGCCCTACGCCTGGTCGGCGTTCCATCTCGAGTGGAGCGACGCTGCGCGCGGATCCCACCGCCTCGTTTCCCGCGCTCGTGGTAGAAGCGGCATCCAGCCGACCGAGGACGAGGATCTGCGCTACAAGGCCACTCCGTGGGAGAACAACGGCCAGGTCGTCCGCGCGATCGAGCTTCCCTAATTTAAAAACGCGGGATCAGAATCGCACCGCGAGTGTGACGAAGAACCGGCCGCGCGGCTCGTCGGCCAGCCGATCCAGGTTGAAGCCATAACCCACTCGGACCGGAACCTGCGCGAGCGGCACCACGACACGCGCTTCCCCTCCGGCGTCGAATCGCGCTTTGGGGAGAGCCTCGCCCTCGAAGTCGGTCGCGTACACGTTGCCCAGGTCGAAAAAACCAACGAGCGTCAGCCGCGGCAGGACCTCGTACCGATGCTCCACGGTCGCGAAGAACAGCCGGTCGCCCCCGACGACGACAGCGCCATCGCGTGGCCCGACGCCTCTGATCGAAAAACCTCTCAAGTCGTTCTCGCTTCCGAGAAACAAACGCTCGAACCGGGGAACGCCTTCCGCCTCGCTCGTTCCGTAAGGCCAGAGCGCTTCCGCCCGTCCAATGAATGCGATGGAGTGCCGCGGGGCGACGGGTACGACGACGTGGCTCCCAACGCGGAATCGAGTGAGCTCGACGTTTCCGGTCACCCATTCGAGCCCCGTCTCCAGCCACCGGGTTCGGTGCGCCAGGCCGGCGCTCCATCGAAGCGTGCGAAAACGGCGCCCGAGAAACGGCGTGAGGAACGGAACGTCGTCGTCTAGCTCCGAGCCGAGCGTGAACGCGCTGAATCGAGCGCTCGCGAGGAACTGCCATCGCGCTCGATAAGGTCCGTAGGCGCGAATCGCCAGCTCGGTCGTGTCCTCTGAGGTTTCGTCGGGGTAGGTGAGCTCGGCCCTCCGGAAATCGGCGTCGAGGAAAAGCCGCTTTCCCAGGAGCGTCGGATCGTGGTAGCCGAAGGCGAGGTTCTGGAGACGGTTGCCGAGGTCCAGATCGATTCGGAACGTCTCCGCGCGGCCGAAAAGGCTGCGGGCAACGAACTGTCCCGCTCCCGTTGCCCCCTGGGTTCCGTCGAGTCCTCCTCCGACGAGGTACTCGAAAGGCGGTATCTCCTCGATCCGGTAATGAACCCTCGCTAGGCCGGGGGTCGTCGTCAAATCCAACTCGGGCACGACGGCGCGAAAGTTGCCGAGGCCCATGAGCGAGAGAATGTCGGATTCGATCAGTGTCCCATTGAAGCGATCGGTCTCCGCGAGATCACAAAACAGTCGCAGATCACGGTCACGGTGACGGGCGTGACCGTGAAAGGTGATTCTGTCCACGAGATAGAAGGATCCTTCCTCCACAGTGACTCTGATGTCGACGACGTTCGTGTGAGGACGCAGGTTTTCCTCGATCGACACCCGAGCGGTGGGATAGCCCCGGCTCGCGTAGTAGCGTCCGATTCGCTCGACGGCCTCGTCGACAGCGCCGCCATCGAATCGAGTGCCGGACTCGGGAAGGGTGGCCCGAATCTCCTCTCGAGAGAGGAGCGAGCCGGGGTCGGTCTCGATTTCGCCGAGTCGATGGATCTCACCTTCGACGATGGACACCGTGCGCCCCCGGGAAACGATCTGTGTCCGGGCATAGCCGCGACGACGATAGAGGGCGCGAAGCGTCGAGACCACGTCTTCGCCGGGTGCATCGTGCACGGCATCGGCGAGGTTGTCGTCGCTCACGTGCTCGTTGCCGCGGAACGAGAGCTCCCGAGGAGGGCGCCGGGTGACCTCGAGGACGAGGTCGACATGGAGCTCCGAAACGGGCTCGAGCCGCGCCGAAGCCTCGTAGTCGGCACCAGCGATCTCGGAGGCAACGAGCGCGATCTCTCTCGCGTCTTGCTCGCCGATCGGCTGATTCGAGCGCAATGGCGGAAGCCTGGCTGCGACCGTGTCGAGACCGGTCACGCGGACTTCCCGAAGGAGAGGCTTCTCTTTCACGGCGATGATGAGCCGCGAGTCCTCGGTGTCGAAGCGGATATCCTCGAACAGGCCAGTTTCCCAAAGCCTTCGGAATGCCCGGGGAAGGTCATCGAACGATCCGGCATGATGCAGGATCGTGGTCTCGGGTACGAGGACGTTACCGCGAACGAGGACGTCTCGGGGCGTGCTCTGGATGGCGATCCAGAGGCTCAGAACCGATCGAGTCGAAAAGGCTCGAGGGAAAGCGATGGTCTGTCTCCGCGAGCGAGCTCGGCCACGAGCTTACCCGTCATGGGAGACTGAGTAAAGCCGAGCATGGCGTGACCGGTCGCTATGATGAGACCCTGGGGCTCTCGCAGTCGGTCGATGATGGGAAGGCCGTCGGGCGTGACGGGCCGGAGGCCGCACCAGGGTTCCTCGTTCTTCATCGGTGGTTTGTCTCGAAGGACCTCGAGCCCGGCTCGCACGACCGCGCGGTAGCGAGCTCGGTCGATCCCGAGATCGTAGCCTGCGAGCTCGAGCGTTCCACCGAAACGCAGGCGTCCGTCGAGAGGCGTTACGATGACTCGGCGCTCCTTGACGAGGAGCGGTATTTGCGGCCCACCCTCGAACGCGTCGATCGTGGCGCTGTAGCCTTTCGCCGGCTGGAGCGGGATGTCGATTCCGATCGATCGGGCGATGTCGCGGGACCAGCAGCCCGCGGCGAGCACGACGACATCGGCCGCGATCTCTTCCGGCGGACCGCCGAGCGAGATTCCGTGGACACGTCGATTCGAAACGAGGATCCGATCGATCGGTCGGCCGGTGAGGACGCGGCCCCCGCTTCGTTGCACGGAGCCCGCCAGAGCTCGAACGTAGCCGTAGCAGTGACCATGGGCTTCGCTCTCGATGTAAAGCCCGCCGCAAATCGCCGGCGCGAGCGCCGGCTCGAGCTCGAGGGCCTCGTCGGCGGTGACGAGCCGAGCGGGAAACCCGTTCTGGGTCAACAGGTCGAGCTCGGAGCGGCCACGCTTCACGCTGTTCGGAGTCAGATAAACCTCGAGAAGGCCACGCTTCTCGAAGAAGAAATCCGCTTCCTTGGCCGACGTGATCTCGTCGTACAGAGCGAGGCTTCCGCGACTCAAACCGGCCAATGCGGCGGAGCCGCGGTGGACCGCCTCGCGGTTGCAGTACCGACGAAATTTCCAGCCCCATGACGCGAGGCTCGGATCGAAGCGGGGTCGGATGTAGAAGGGGCTGTCGTTTCGAACCATCCAACGAAGGGCCTGCCCGATGACCCCCGGGCCGGGAATTGGATCCGAATGGCTGGGGACGATGAGGCAGGCGTTTCCGTAGGAGCAGCCGTGGCCGACCTCTCCTCGGTCCACGAGAGTGACGTCGAAACCCGAGCGCACGAGGAAGTAGGCGGAGGCGACGCCGATGGCGCCTGCCCCGACGACCACTGCCTTTCCGGTCACGACCAGATCATCGGGCTTCCGTCCGATGGAGGCTCGAGATCTGGGGCCAGCTCCAGCGCTCTCGTCCGCGCTTCGTCCGCCGCCTCCATCGCACCGGTCCGGCGGAGAGCAAGGCTCAAGTTGTAGTGGTAGATGGCCTGTTGCGGGTCGAGCTGGATCGCTTTGCGGTATGCCTCCGCCGCCTCGGCAGGCTCGTTGCGATACAGGCGCACCGTGCCGAGGCTATCCCAAATGTGAGCCGCGCGCGGCGCGAGATCGAGTGCGGCTTCGATGGCCTCGAGGGAGCCCTCGCCGTCTCCGGATTCGGCGAGAACCAGCGCCAGCCGATTGTGGTGCTCGGAGTTCTCTGGATCGAGCTCGATTGCCTTCCGGAGAGACTCCACCCCTCGCTCGGAGTCGCCACTGAGGTACTGTGCGGTGCCGAGCTCACTCAAGAGTGCGGGCCGCCCGGGCGCGCGCTCGAGCGCCTTTTCCAGGGTCGCTGCGGCTTCGCGATATCGGTCGTCTCTCATATAGGCGATACCGAGCACGACATGCAGCTCCACCGAGTCCGGCTCCAGCTGAGCGGCCTTCTCGAGAACCGTGGCAGCCGCGCCGAATCGCCCGGCCTCGAGGTGCAGGTAGCCCAGCTGGGTGAGAGCGGATACGAGCCCGGGATCCATTTCGATCGCTTGCTCGAGCTTTTGCGCTGCTGCCTCACTCTTTCCCTGGAGCTCGAGCTCGAGGGCCTCGGCGGCGAGCATGGAGGGATTGCTCTGGGCCAAAGCGCGCGAGAGCTCCGCGAGACCGGCCAGAACGGCGAGGACCATTGGAACCGCGAGGTACCGAAGGGCCGAACGGGGTCGCACCGGGAGAGGACGGTGTAGCGCGGCTCCGGTGATCAAGCCGACGAGAAGTCCACCGAGGTGTCCGGCGTTGTCGATGCGCGGCCACATGAAGCCGAACAGAAGGTTGAAGACGACGACGGCAATCAGCACCCACCTGAGATTCCGAACGATTCTTGGAGGAACGTGGATGTGTCCGAGGTAGACGAACGCCACCAGAGCCCCCAGCACGCCGAACAGGGCGCCGGAGGCACCGGCGCTCGTGATGTGGGGGTGCCACAGCAACGTTCCCACGCTTCCCCCGATCCCGCTCATGAGGTAGATGACGAGAAACGTCATGCTTCCAAACATCCGCTCGGCCAGGTTCCCCAGGCTCCACAGGGCCCACATATTGAGAACGAGATGGAAGAAGCCGATATGTACGAAGGTCGAGGACAGGATGCGCCACCATTCGCCCGCGAACGTTCTCGGGCCGAAATTGGCGCCAAAGCGCCACAAGCTCTCCAGATCGGGGTCGAGAGGCGACACGCCGAACAGGACCATGACCGCGAAGAAGGCGACGTTCAAGCCCACCAGCACCGGGGTAACGAAGAAATGCGGCGTCGCCGTGTCGAGTAGCTCGCGGAACGCTCGCGGAGCGCCATCGCCTTGGTGGTCTTCCATCACCGTTATTGTATCCCGAGCTTTTGCTGCAACCTTTGCCCCGGCATTTCCGTCTGGTTGACAAGAGGTGAGGCGATGAATCTCCTTTTGCTCGTTTTCCTCCCCCTGGCCGCCGTGGAGGGCTCGTTCGACCGGACGCTTCGTGTCGATGGTCCCGTCAGCCTGGAGGTCATCACGGGCTCGGGCAGCATCGACGTCACCACGGGCGCGAGCGGAACCGTCGAGATCCATGGTGAGATCCGCGTCGGATCCGGACTATTTGGCGGCTTAGGAGGCAGCGACCGGGTTCGGAAAATCGAGGAGAACCCTCCCATCGAACAGACAGGAAACGTGATCCGGGTGGGCTCGCGCTGGGATGAGGAACTGTTTCACAACGTCAGTATCAGCTATCGCATCGTCGTGCCGCCCGAAACGAGCCTCGTTTCCAAGTCGGGCTCGGGAAGCCAGACCGTGGGGGACATCCACGGGCCGGTGGAGGCCAAAACGGGCTCGGGGAGCGTCACGATTGGGTCCATAGGGGACTTCGTGACGGCGGCGGCTGGGTCGGGAAGCATTCGAGTCGATTCCGCGAAGGGCAGACTCGAGGCCAAGACGGGGAGCGGCTCGATCACGGCCCTTGGCGTGGAGGGGCCGGTCACGGCCCGCACGGGAAGCGGCCGTATCGAGATCGAGCAGACCGGCGAGGGCGATGTCGACGTCAAGGCCGGCTCGGGAAGCATCCGGGTTTCTGGGGTGCGCGGTGGGCTCGAGGTGAACTCCGGCAGCGGGACCGTTCGGATCGCAGGTGAGCTCACGGGGGACTGGCGCATCCACGCTTCCTCGGGAAGCATTACGGTAGAGCTTCCCGAGGACGCCGCGTTCGACCTCGACGCCCACACGAGTTCCGGAAGCATCGAGCTCGACCATCCCGTCACCGTCAGCGGGCGGCTCTCGAGGAAGGAGATCCGTGGCGCGGTTCGTGGCGGAGGACATCGATTGATGATCGATTCGAGCTCGGGAAGCATCTCGATTCGCTGAGATATCACCGGCGGCATTCGGGCCGCTTCGAGGGCAGGAGTTAGAGCACGCCGTGCGAGTCCTTCGGCCGCTGGCGCGCGCGAGAAGTCCGCGCCGATAGGGAAGTCGAGGAGGCAAGCGACTGCACGGATCATCCGATCTCTGGCCGTTGATCCAGCGTTAGCTGGTCTCCACCGAGCGTCATTCGAGTGGCGTGACGGAGAGCGTCAGGGATGTTCGGCGGCCTCGGTACAACTCGGCGATATCGACCACAAGAACACCATCGTCCACGGTGATCGCGCTCCCATCGCCGAGTGAACGCACATCCGGCAGACTCGCGATGGGTTGACCGCCCAATTCGGGCGGCAATCGATGGACCGACCGACCAGAGGGATGTGGAAGCTCGATTCGGATGACTTCTCCGGGCTGCACGGTCAACTTCTTCTCTCCTCCGGCACCGGACGGTAGCTTGAGGCCCTTTTGCCCCTCAATGAGGCTCAGCTCGTCCGCTCTCACCACCAGGTCAATATCGCCGTCCGGGCGCTTCCTCCCCTCCACGGAACCGGAAACCTCCGTTACGACGTGCAACGTACTTGCAGCACCCGGTCCCAATGGTTGCCGCAGCGGCTCGAATCGAAAACGAACGGGTTCTCCATGCTTCCCAAGCGCTGAGAAATGTGAGGTGCTCGCACCACCTTCGACATCTTCGTGCACGAGCCAGCCTTCATACCGCAGAAAATCGTGACGAAACTCCAGGCCGCTCCTGTCGAAGGGAGGACGCACGCGTAGCTCGATAACGAGGTTCTGCGCGGCACATCGGTCATTTTCCATCGGGTTGGCTTCAGCTAAGAAATCGACATAGTAGGGCTCGCCACCCACGAGCCGGACCCGGCGTCGCGTATCTTTTTCCTTTACCACTGCGCCGCCGCCTCCCTCACTCCGATATCGGCGCGAGCCCACGGCAACGTCGAATGAGTTGCCCTCAACCCGGAGGAGCTCTACATCCAATGCCCAAATGTGATGGGCGTGGGCGTCGTTCAACAGCGTCCGAACGTCCGTCTCATCTGTGAGGCCGCCAAGTCCCAGAGCGCACAAGCTCCTCCGGTCGCCGGACGTACCCGCAGTGATTTGAAAACGTACTACGCGGTTCACCTCCAACGAACCCGTAGTCGAAGCCCGTCCGCCGGACGGCGTCGTGAACGCCCGAAGGAACACGGTCGCTCGTTCCGCCTGGGCGCTCTGCGTAGAGCCGAGCGATCCGAGAACCAACGAAAGCGTGACAACAGTGCCCCTCATCACGGCTCCTCTCTGTTCCACGACGGCTCCTCTCTTGCGTGCGCGTACCAATCGGTCCCCGGCTCAAAGCGGAGAGTCCGATTCGCCGGCGGCGGCCCTTCCACCCGGCTACGGGTGAGACTCACCCCCAAGCCGATCCCTATTCCGAGCAGAAGAGACAAACTCGCCAGAGCGATGCGCGGAAACTTCCGAGTGGCCGAACGTCTCCTAACCGATGAAAGTCCCTCCTCGAGGATCTCGTAGAAATCAGCACTCGGCTGGATGTCGAGCTCCTTGTGGATGTGCTCGCGGAGCGCCAAGAAGTCGAGCAAAGTCTCTCGACCCCCGGGGGCGACGAGCGCCTTTCCGAGCAGGCCCGCATCGACGTCCTCCCCATCCACAAAAAGGGAAATCAGCTCCGATGAACGCTCAGCGTTATTTTCAAATTGTGTTGACATGATTCCGATTCCAATTTCCGTAGTGTTCGCTGCGCAAATGCGACCGTAGCGTTTGGCGGGCACGATGCAGTAACGAGCGCACCGCACCAATGGTGGTCTCGCGAATGGCGGCAATTTCGGCGTAACTAAGGCCGGCCACCTCCCGGAGCAGAAAGGTGTCCCGCTGCGGTTCCGGCAATCGGGTCAGTGCCTCCCGAACGCTCAATTTGAGGACTTCCCGAGATTCGCTACGTGGCTCGAGCCCCTCGCCCTGACTGATGCACACGGCCTGGTCGCGTATCTGTTGACGTCTGAAGTCC
>DASPGQ010000091.1 GCA_035620555.1 Vicinamibacteria bacterium | reverse complement strand
AGCCGGGACTGGCTTTCGCCGGGCCAGTTCACGGAGATTCTCGAGCAGAGCTCGTCGTTCGAAGAGCTCGCTCTGTTCTACGGCGGTCCAATCCTGTTGACGCTTCAGGGGCCGGCTGAAGAGGTTGGTTTCCTGGTCGCGCGGGCCTCGTTCTCATCGCAACAGGTCGGACGCCGTCACCACGATGGGGCCCGTTCTCGGTCGCGCCACGCCCTTCCCTAGCTGAGGGACAAAAAGCGCCCGCACGACATCGCGGTTGCCGTACCGCTCTGGCAGGGACGGCAACGGGCGTCGCTCGAGGGCAGCCCGATCCTTTTCGACCGCCAGCATCGACCGTGGCCGCGCGCTCCACTTCGCCTCCCCGACGAGCAAGACGCCTCCGTTCAGAGACTGGCACACGATGTCCCACTCAGGCTCGTTCGCCTTCCACCATCGTGACACGGGCCCCCACGGGCCTCGACTGCCCAAGTAAGTATCCCCGACCATCTTCGGCAGACGCAATCGGCACATGTCTTCCCACGCCGCGGCGGCGAGATGGTCCCAGAAGCGTTCGATGAGCTCCAGCCGGGACGAGCTCGAGCCCGACGCCAACTGGCCTCGATGGGAGGCCACCACCCGAAACCAGAGTCTGAAAAACGGATCGTCGATCTTGTAGAGGCTGCGTCTCGACGTCTTCTCCGGCTCACCAAATGGAGTTTCCCGTCTCACAAGCCCCATCGAAACGAGGCGTTCGAGCGGCCGGGAAATCGAGGTGGCGGGACGCCCCACCCGCGCCGCGATCTCCGACACGCGGTTCGCGCCGTTTCCGATGGCATCGAGAACGGGTCGCACTTCGGTCGCAGTAGGCACCTCCTCGATGAGAATTCGATCGGGCTCGCGATGAAGAGGGCCCAGCGGGTCGAGGACCAATCGTTCGACGGCGGCGCGAGGATTGCGCGACGATTCGATGGCGAGCTCCCAGTAGCGAGGAACTCCGCCCCAAGCGGTGAAGTGCTCCACGAGCCGAATGCCGTCACGAGCGCGGAAAGCCTTGATCAAGAAGGACGGGTCCAGCGGCCGGAGGTGCAGGATTTCTTGGGCACGGCCGTATAGCGGAGCATCCGCGGACAAGACCATCCCTTGCATCATGCGCTGACTCGACCCTGCGATCGCGACGACGAGCCTGGCGTCACGGCCGTCGTGATCCACGAAGCGTTGCAGCACGCTCGGAAGCTCCGGAGATGCAAGCACCAAATAAGGCAACTCGTCGAAAATGACCGGGCCACGCCACCGCGCATGTTTGGCTTCGCTCGCGAGCCGGGACAAGAGCGCGCGCCAATCTCGATACGTGACGTCGGCGAAACCGGGAAATCGTTGTGCAACCGACTGGGCGAAGTAGGCACGCTGGATCTCCGCCGAGGAAAGGTCGGCGACGGAATAGAGCCCCTCGTGCTTGTTCGCCCATTCCAAGAGCAGGCGCGTCTTGCCCAGCCTGCGCCGCCCAGTGACGACCGCAAGCGAGCCTTCCTTTCGCCGTACGATCCGTTCGAGGCGCGACATCTCCTCGGAACGATTGATGAACAACATTATGCGTTACAGCATAATGCAATGAGGCATAATACTCAAGGGAACGAGCTCGAAGAGGCGCGGGCCGTTCGCCGCGTCACCGACGATTTTCTTTCCTAGGCATCCCCGCGCCGGTCCCTGATAACATGCGCTCCGTCCGGCATGCCGAGCCCCGTCGTTGTCAGCTTTCTCTTCTTTCTTCTCTCATTCATCGTCGTCGGTAGCCTGTCTGCCCTTCGGGGAAAGAGCACCACCGAGGACTATCTCGTTGCCAGTCGCAGCGTGAAGCCCTGGGCGGTCGCCCTTTCCGCTGCGGCCACCAACAACAGCGGCTACATGTTCATCGGCCTCATCGGATACGTCTATGCGGTCGGCGTGTCGGGGTCCTGGTTGATGGTCGGATGGATCAGCGGTGACTACATCGCCTGGCACTGGGTTCACCGCAAGCTCAGGGAACGGTCCCACGAACAGGGTGCCGTCACGATCCCGTCCTTCCTCGGCGCGGGACTGGGCCCGAACGGGCGCTGGGTCATCCGGCTGGCGGCCGTCGTGACGCTCCTTTTCCTGGGCGTCTACGCGGCGGCTCAGCTCAAGGCGGGCTCGAAGGCGCTCGCCGTCCTGTTCGGCTGGGATTTGGCCGCCGGGGCCATCATCGGCGCCGTGATCGTGGGAATCTACAGCCTTGCCGGAGGAATCCGTGCTTCGATCTGGACCGACGTGCTGCAAGCGCTCCTGATGCTCGCCTCCATGTCGGTGCTTCTGGCCGTCGCCCTGGCGCGGACGGGGGGCGTCACCGGACTCTGGTCGAGCCTCGCCGCGATCGATCCCGCATTGGTCGATCCCGTGCCGCAGAGCTTGAAGTTCGGATTCGCGGCCTATCTCGTGAGCTGGATCGTCGCCGGACTCGGCGTCGTCGGGCAACCCCATATCATGGTGCGGGCGATGACGATCGACCATCCCGGGAACATCTCGGTGGCGCGTCGCGTGTACGTCGTCTGGTACGCGCTCTTTTCTGCCGTGTGCATCGTCGTGGGGCTGACCGCGCGGGTCCTGCTCGATCCGTCTTCGGCGGCCGATCCGGAGCTCGCACTTCCCCTTCTCGCTACCGATCTCTTCCCTCCCCTTCTCGTCGGGATGGTGCTCGCCGGATTATTCGCCGCGACCATGTCGACCGCGGATTCGCAGATTCTCAGCTGTTCCGCCGCCTGGACTCAGGATCTCTTCCCCCGTTGGAGAGAGTCCTACTGGCACGCGAAGGCCGGTACGCTCGTCACGACGATGCTCGTGCTCGGCATCGCGCTGTCGGGCTCGGCGGGTGTATTCGCGCTCGTCGTGCCGGCCTGGTCCGCGCTTGCTTCCGCTCTCGGCCCCCTCTTGGTCGTGCGGGCGCTTCGCCGGCCCATAGGCGTGGGAACGGCTTTGGGGATGATCTCGGCCGGCCTTCTGTGTATGCTCGCCTGGCGGTACGGGCTCGGGCTTTCGGACTCGATCTACGACGTCCTTCCCGGAATGGCCGGAGGCGCGCTTTTTTATTTAGCCAAGGAGAGGCGATATGCCGGAAACGATCCTCGACAAACTGAAGCAAGGCGTGGTTCTGGGTGACGGTGGTTACGTCCTGGAGCTCGAGCGCCGGTGCCTGACGGAGGCCGGTCCGTTCACGCCCCAAGCGGCACTCGAGCACCCCGACGCAGTGCGCGAGCTTCACCTCGAGTTTCTGCGCGCGGGCTGCGAAGTGCTTCAAGTGCTGGCGTTCTATGGGTCGCGAGAGAAGCTCCATACGGTCGGTTACGCCGACCGGGTGGAGGAGCTGAACCGAAAGGCGACACGGATCGCCAAAGAGGCCGCCTCGGGCCGCGCCCTCGTCGCGGCGGATCTATCGCCGACCTGGAAATGGGCGGAATCGCCCGAGACGGCGCAGCGGATGTTCGACGAGCAGATTGCCTGGCAAACCGAGGAGGGCTCTGACTTCATCATCGGCGAAACGTTCTTTCATGTAGGGGAAGCGGAGCTTTGTCTCGCTCGGGCGAAAGCACTGACGAGCCTACCAGTAATGATCACGATGGCGATGCGAGGCGAAGCGGTCAGTGAAGACGGGGTTCGCCTCGGAGAGTGCATGAAGCGGCTCGTCGACGGGGGAGCGGACATCGTCGGGGTGAACTGCATGCGAGATCCCGAGCGAATGTATCCCCTGATCGAAGAGGTGCGTCGCGCCACCTATGGGTTCATAGCGGCGCAACCCGTGGCCTATCGCTGCTCCGACGAGGTTCCCTGGTTCACGGGGACGGACGCGTTTCCCCAGCGTCTCGAGCCCACACAGTTGACGCGTTTCGAAATGGGAGAGTTCGCGCGACGGGCGAAAGACATGGGTGTGAATTACATCGGTGGTTGTTGCGGCAGCGCCGCCATCCATCTTCGGCAAATGGCCGAGGCCCTCGGGAAGTATCGAAAAGACGAAAGGGTGTGGAGCCCCAACTATGCGAGGCCGATGAGCGAGACGGAGTACGGAAAACGTCCCGTGAGCTGAAGCCAGTCGGATGACCTTCGAACGCCTCTTCTCACCTCTCACGATTGGCTCCGTCCGCGTGAAGAACCGCATCTGTACGTCAGCTCATGCCGAGTGCCTCGCCGAAGACGGCATGCCAACGGAGAAGGTCCTCCGCTACTACGAAGAGAAGGCCCGAGGTGGCCTGGGGCTCATCCTCTGTTTCGGCTCGGCGAGCGTACATCCCACGTCGCCGGTCAAGGACTGGAACGGTGTCGAGCTATTCGACGATCGAGTGATCCCTCACCTCCAACAGTTCTCCGACGTGATGCACGGCTACGACGTGCCGGTCATCGCCCAGATCACGCACCGCGGGCGGCGCGGACGGAGCACCGCGAGTCTCGGACGACTCTACGCGCCTTCCGCTATCCGCGAGCCCAAGCATCGCGAGACGCCC
>DASPGQ010000090.1 GCA_035620555.1 Vicinamibacteria bacterium | reverse complement strand
GTGGATGGACCCCCACTCCAAGTCACTCGAACAGCGGGCGTCCGACGCGGTTACCGACTCTTAATCCATTGCAAGTGAATGGGTTGTCCGTTTTGGGACCGCCCCGTCCGGGTATGTCCGAACGTCCGCGCCTACGTCGTGTGACTTATTGAGAATAAAGAAGTTACGAAACCGAGCTTTTCAAACCTTTAGCTCGAAACCCTCACTTTATTACGTAACATATTGAATCCAAACATCTTACGTTGCGTTGATGACTTGGCATCCCGGTTGCAATAAGGGCGAGCAACGTCTTTGTGACGTGCGGGGATCCCATTCGGGATGCCGAACAAAAAGGAGGAAGGGGAATGATTCAGATGAACGGGTTGATTCAGCAAATGGTTCGCTTCTTGAGAGAAGAGGACGGACCGACGGCCGTGGAGTACGCGCTCATGCTCGTGCTCGTGGCTCTCGCGGTCGCGCTCGCGCTGCCGAACATTTCGCAAGCGGTCATTGCCATCTTTACCGCCATGGCGAACGCGCTCGCGGTTCCGTAAGAAACAGGCTGCCATCTGAGCGGCGGCCCTGGACCGTCGGGGCCGCCGAAAGATGGGCGATTCAACATCAACTTTTCATTTCCAACGGAAACTCATGCCAACCACAGTGATCATGCTCAGTGCCGTCGCCGCCGGGTATTGCGACGTCCGCTGGAGACGGATACCCAATTGGCTGGTGGCGGCAACCATCGCTCTTTGTCTCGCTTCTCACGGTTTGATAAACGGTGTATCGGGCCTTCGCATGAGCGCCGCCGGGCTGGTGCTCGGTATCGTGTTGTTGTTTCCGCTTTTCCTCCTTCGAGGTATGGGAGCGGGCGACGTCAAGTACTTCGGGGCGATCGGCGCGGGCGTCACTTACCAGCATGTTTTCACGGTGCTGGTGATCTCCCTCGTCATCTCCGGTCTCATGTCTCTGTACAAAATTCTGAAGCTGCGCCGCATTCGCGAAAGCCTTTCGAACATCCAGGACTTGATCAACCAGTTCCGTCACGGTCATTTGAAGCCCCATCCCGTGGTGGGGATCGACAACGAACAGGCCCTGCTCGTTCCGTTCACCCTCGCGAGCGCGCTCTCCACCTGGCTCGTCATTCTTTTCGTCCCATGAGGCACTTCATGAGAACGAGATCGAGAGAAATTCGAAGCGGAGAACGCGGGGTCGCGGTCGTGGAATCCGCCCTCACGCTTCTGACCTTCTTCGTAATGTTGTTCGGACTCATGGAAGGCGCGCGCTTTCTCAGCGTTCAGCAGATGATCAGCAACGCGGCTCGAGAAGGCGCACGGCTCGCGGTGCTCCCCTTGGCGGGCACCAGCACGATGCCGACCGATGCGGAGATTCAGGCACGCGTTCAGACCTACCTGGACGCTGCGGCGATCAGCGGGGCGACCGTGACCGTCCAGCGCCCGATCCTGATTCCCACGACGGGAGTCATGGGTGAGTACACCCGAGTTCGCGTGACCTTGAACTATCAACCGATATCGCTGGCGATGTTCAGCAATCTTTCCGTCACCCTGAGCGGTGAATCCTTGATGCGCGATGAAACGAGTCCTTAGAAAGAGTCGAGAGTCCCGAGGCGCCGTCCTGATCGAGATGGCGATCATGCTGCCGTTCATGACGCTTCTGTTTCTTGGCGTCGTCGACATGGGTCTGGTGATCTGGGAGCACCAGATCGTCCAGAACGCAGCACGCGCCGGAGCCCGATTTTCGGCGCTCCCGAGAAACTGGATCAATCCGAGCAACCCCGGCGTCACCGTCGACGACATCCGTCAGAGGGTCGTCGACTACCTTCTCGAAGAAGGCATAAGCGTCAACATGGCCGATATCTCGGTCACCCAGAATTATCCCATCAACGTGGGCGCTTTGACGTTGACCGCTTCCGAGGTGTCGGTGACCTATACCCGGCCTCTGCTGCTCTCGGGCGGGGGGCTGATTCCGTTTGCACAGGTAACTCTGCATGGCAGATCGGTGTTTCGAAACCTTTACTAGAAAAAGACCGCGGCACTCATTGCCCGGTGGGGAGAAAAGGTCATGAACAGGGCGAGAATGTTGGCTTTGGCGGCGGTTTCGCTGGTCCTGAGCTTCGTCGTTTCAATCATTGCTTACAATATTCTGAGGAATATCACCGAGGCGAAAGGCAACGAGATCAAGGTCGTCGTCGCCGCCGAGCGGATCCCACTGGGAAGTCGGATACAGCGAACGCAGCTTCGCACCGTGTCCTGGCCGCAATCGGCTCCCCTCGAGGGTTCCTTCGCCGACCCCGAAGAGCTCGTGGGCCGCGGCGTGGTCGTTCCGATCGCCGCGAGCGAGCCCATCATGGTGTCCAAGCTGGCTCCGAAGGAGGGCGGCGCGGGATTGTCCTGGGCCATCCCCGAGGGGCTTCGTGCCGTCGCGGTCAGAGTCGACGAGGTCATCGGCGTAGCCGGCTTCGTGCTGCCAGGAACGAAGGTCGACGTGATCCTGACCGGGTCTCTCGATCGCCAGCGCGGATCGGACACATCCAAGGTGATTCTCGAGAACGTGCAGGTCATGTCGGCAGGCTCACAAACCGAACAGGGCGAGGATGGCGCCGCGTTCGACGTCACGGTTGTGACGCTGCTCGTGGCCCCCGAGGACGCCCAGAAACTGGCACTGGCGGCCTCGGATGGTCGCATCCAGCTCGCTCTGAGGAACCCCCTGGACGACTTGCACTCCGACCCGGCAGCGGTCAAGAAACCCGCACTCTACGGGGGATCCTCGATTCCGGTCGACGAGGCGCAGCCCAAGATTCGTCGAGCGACGAGGGTGGTTGCCCCCCCCAAGACCATAACCATCGAGCTCATCCAGGGACAGGAGCGACAGAAGCTAACTTTCGAATAGTCCAGCAACCGATCTTCCTCCGGTCGGGTGGACAAATAGGGAGCGCACATGAATCTAAAAATTTCTTTGATGGCAGCGCTGGCTCTCCAGGCGACGATCGTCGTCGCCGGGGAGGAGGGAACGCGGCCCGCGGGCAAGATCTCGCTCTTGCCCTGGTCCGAGTCGGCACCGTCTCCCGCAGCGCTCTTTCAGATACCGATCACCGTCGGCACCGCTTCCGAAAGCCTGAGTCTGCTCACGGGCAAGTCGCTCGTGGTCACGTCGGAGCGTCCGCTGACCCGTGTGTCCGTCACCGATCCCGCGATCGCGTCGGCCACGATCGTGACCCCGAACCAGGTGCTGATCCATGGACATCAGCCCGGGGCGGTAACTCTCGTCCTCTGGGACGACGACGAGGAGATGCGCTTTTTCGATCTGAGCGTGAGTCTCGACGTCACCAGCCTGCAGGAGAAGATCTCCGAGCTTCTCGGCGGCGAGAAAGTTCAGGTGACGGCGTCGGGCGCTTCGGTAGTTCTCACCGGCACGGTTTCTTCCGTAGCCGCCGGAGAGCGCGCCGTCGCTCTCGCCCAGGCGCACGCGGCGAATGTCGTCAACCTCATGACCGAGGTGGGCGAGCAAGTCATGCTTCACGTCCGCTTTGCCGAAGTGGATCGCGCCGCGATCCAGGAGTTTGGTTTTTCGCTGTTCAGCATGGGTGCGGGCAACACGATCGGGTCCCTCAATACGGGTCAGTTCGAGGGCCTGGCCGTGAATGCCGGAGCGATCCCCGCGGATACGAACCGCGGTAGCGACCCCGATGCAACCAATCTCGTCAGCGATTCGAAACGCGTGGGCCTCGACGACGCCGCGGCCGTGTTCGGTCTCAGCGACTTGCTGAACGTGTTCCTGTTCCGACCCGACCTCAATCTCGGCGTCGTGGTCCGGGCGCTCGAGCAACAGAATCTCCTCGAGATCCTGGCCGAGCCGAATCTGGTCGCGCAGAACGGTCGCGAGGCGAGCTTCCTCGCGGGCGGAGAGTTTCCCTTCCCCGTCGTTCAGGGTATCAGCGGAGGCCTTCCCGCCGTCACCATCGAGTTTCGCGAGTTCGGCATCCGGTTGAACTTCACGCCCACGGTGGCGAACGACGGCACCATCCAGCTCAAGATCGCCAACGAGGTCAGCGCGCTCGACTTCGGTAACGCGCTCACGATCTCTGGGTTCGTCGTACCCGCGCTCTCGACCCGGAAGGCGGAGACCGAGGTCCAGCTCATGGATGGACAGAGCTTCGCCATCGCCGGGCTCATGGACAACCGTCTCAGCGAGGTCGGTTCCAAGATCCCCTGGCTGGGTGACATCCCCGTTCTCGGAAAGCTGTTCCAGAGCCGGTCGAAACAGCGGAACAATCAGGAGCTTCTCGTGCTCATCACGCCCGAGCTGGTCGAGCCCTTTCGAATCGGCGCAGAAGTTCCCGGCCCCAAGTTCCCGAAGCCCTTCCTCGATCGAGAGGAGTTCGATCGCGAGAACGACGGCCGCCCGCCGAGCGACGAGAGCCCATCTCAGCAAGAAAACGCGCCAGCCGATCCGTCGGAAACTCCCGCTCCGAGCTCTCAGGAGAATCCACAATGAAAGCCTTGGTCAACCGGTGGCGTAGACGCGAACGCGGGTACGTCATCGTCACCGTCGCGCTGGTGCTGTTCGTTCTCTGCGGCTTCGTCGCTTTCGCGCTCGATTGGGGTTTGGTTCTGAGCGCGCGGACGGCGTCACAGCGGGCCGCGGACTCGGGAGCGCTCGCCGGAGCCTTCACCTTCGTGACCCAGCCGTTCTCTCCTCAGCCGGTCACGGCGGAGCAGCACGCTCTGGAGGCCACCATCACCAATACGAACCTCGACGGCGCGATCGACCCGTCGGAGGTCTCGGTCACCGTCGACGTGGCGAACCGGCGGGTCACGGTCGACATCGATCGGGCCGAGGACATGTACTTCGGGCGGGTCCTCGGATGGAACCAGACCAACGTGGCGGTCCGCGGCATCGCCGAGGCATCGGCGGTATCCACGGGCGCTTCCTGCACCAAGCCCTGGTTCATCCCGAACAGCATCCTGAGTGGTCAGCCGTCGTGCGACGCCTGCAGGGACGGCCGCGTGTTCGTCTTGCCCGACGGCACGGTTTCCCCCTGGGCGTCGACACAGATCGGATATCAGTTCACTGTCAAGCCCGGCAATCCACAAAATTCGCTCGCCCCGGGCCAGTTCTACGCCATCGCGATGCCCGGCTCCATGGGCGGCGCCGACTACCGCGACAACATCGCCCGCTGTGCGCCGGGAAATGTCTACTGCGCCAACACCTATACCGTCGAGCTGGGCAACATGATCGGCCCGACCAAACAAGGCGTTCTCGAGCTCATCGGACCCAATCCCGACTCCTATGTCGCGGTGGGGCAGTACATGACCCAAAACGGCCTTTCCGATACCAGCCACCAGCTGATCGTTGCGCCCATCTGGGACGAGTGCGCGATGCCGAACTTCTGTCCGGGCGGACAGCTGCCCGACTCGGGCCGGAACCTGCAAATCCCCGTCGTGGGTTTCGCGCTTCTCTTTCTCGAAGGGGTGCAAGGAAACGACGTGATCGCCCGCCTCATCTGGGTCTCGGGCTGCGGCGGCGGGGGCGGCGGCGGCGGTGGACCTGGGAGCGGACCCGAGCCGCCGGAGACTGGCCCCTACTCGATTCCGGTGCGCCTGATCAGAACGCAATGATGACGCGAACAAATTCGAATGAGGTGATGAAGACAATGTCAGCGAACGACGTTAGCATCGGAATACTTTCGCCTTCGGAGGCCGATCGCGAAGTGTTGCGCCACCAGGTCGAGGGACTCGGTGTCGCAACGGTGAGCATCGAGGTCGACCAATACTGCAAGACGCCGGGCGACCGCCAGACGGCGCGCTTCGTGGACAGCAAGCCCGACATCGTGATCGTCGATCTCGAAGAGCAGCAGGCCGCCATGGAAAGCCTCAAGCTCCTTCATGCGGCGATCCCCGAGAGCTGGCTGTTCGTGACTTCGGCGCGACGGGAGTCCGAGCTCATCATCGAAGCGATGCGAGCGGGCGCCCGCGAGTATCTCTTCAAGCCCATTCCTCCGCGGAGCCTGGCCCAGGCGCTCGACCGCTTCATCGCCGAGAGGAAACGCGCGCTACAGAGCAAGGTGAAGGGCAAGGTCTACTGCGTCACTTCCGCCAAAGGGGGTTCCGGCGCCACCACCGTCTCCATCAACCTCGCGACGTCTCTCGCGCAGGTCGCGGAAGGAAACGTCGCGCTACTCGACTTGAACACACCCGTGGGTGACGCGGCCGCCTATCTCAACTTGACGCCCCAGTACACCGTATCGGATGCGCTGGCTGCCTCCTCGCGGCTCGACGCGGTTCTGCTGGAAAGCTTCATGGCCGACGCGGGCGGATTCGACGTGCTCGCCGGCCCCAAGGAGTTCTGGCCCGAGCCCACACCCGGCGTCAACGGGCAAGCCGGTACCAGCGCCCTGTCCCGCCTGCTCGAGGTGGTCTCCGAGACCTACGGCCACACCGTCGTCGACATGACGACCTATATCGACAAACAGTGGCTCCAGCTGGTTCTCGGGGTCGCTTCGCGTTCCGTGGTCGTGCTCACGCCGGAGCTTCCGGCGCTGTGGAGAACCAAGCGTCTCATGTCGTATCTGGCGACCTGCTCCGACACGAAGTCCACGCACCTGGTGCTCAACCGCAGTCGCAAGTCCGACGAGATCACCGAGGCGGAGATCGAGCGCGCCTTGAAGCACCCGGTGTACTGCAAGCTTCCCAACAACTACAACGCGTCGATCGAAGCCATCAATACCGGCAACCCGATCGTTTCGAAGAACCACTCCTCGCTGGCGGCGAGCTACGAGGAGCTCGCCCTGCGTCTCACGGGGCAGGAAGCGCGACCGAAGTCGAAGAAGCTGTTCGGGCTGTTCAACCGGAATGGGAGGAGCGAATAATGAACGACGACAAGAGGATTCGCGAGCTCAAGAACCTGCTTCATCGCCGGGTTCTCAACGAGGTCGACCTCGAGAGCCTCGACCGGCTCAGCGAGAAAGCCGCCCGCGAACAGGTATCGTTCCTCATTCGTGAACTGCTCGAGAAAGAGAACACGCCTCTCGCGCTCGCCGAGCGAGAACAGGTGGTGAGGGAGATTCTCGACGAGTTCTTCGGATACGGGCCCATTCAGCCCCTTCTCGACGATCCGAGGGTGTCGGATATCCTCATCAACGGATCCGACAACGTTTACATCGAGTGGAACGGCGTGCTGGACAAGACGGACGTCAAGTTCGACGACGATCAGCACGTCATGCGCATCATCGAGCGCATCGTCGCTCGAGTGGGTCGACGGGTCGACGAGTCCACGCCGATGGTGGATGCGCGTTTGCCCGACGGCTCGCGGGTCAACGCGATCATTCCGCCTCTCGCCCTCGATGGCCCGATGGTCTCGATCCGGCGTTTCGGACGCGATCCCCTCAAGGCCGCCGATCTGGTGGAAAAGAACGCTCTGACCGAGGAGATGTTGACGGTCCTGAAGGCCTGTGTCCAGGGACGGCTCAACATCCTGATCTCCGGCGGAACCGGCGCGGGAAAGACCACGCTCCTGAACGCTCTTTCCGCTTTCATCCCCACCAAGGAGCGAATCGTGACGATCGAGGACGCCGCCGAGCTCCAGCTCAAGCAGGAGCACGTGGCGCGGCTCGAGACCCGACCTCCCAATATCGAAGGCAGGGGAGAGGTCAAACAGCGTCAGCTGGTCATCAACTCCCTTCGTATGCGTCCCGACCGCATCGTCGTCGGCGAGGTTCGCGGCGAAGAGGCCATCGACATGATGCAGGCGATGAACACCGGCCACGAGGGATCGATGACCACGGTCCACGCGAACTCGCCTCGCGACGCGTTGCATCGTCTCGAGACGATGATCGCGATGTCGGGCCTCAATCTTCCCGACAAGGCGGTGCGTTTCTACATCGCCTCGGCCATCAACGTGGTCATCCAGGTCGCGCGACTGGCCGACGGAACGAGAAAAGTGACCAACATCTCCGAGATTACCGGGATGGAAGGCCAAACGATCACCATGCAGGATCTCTTCGAGTTCAAGCGCCGCGGCTTCGACGAGAACCAGAAGGTACGAGGAGAGTTCGGGCCCACCGGAATCAGGCCCAAGTTCACCGAGAAGCTTCTCGCAGCCGGCATCCAATTACCGACCGAGCTGTTCCTGCGCCCCGACTTTGCCGAAGCCGGCTAACGAAGGACGAGCCATGACTATAGGAATCATCGCCACTCTGACGTTCCTGTCGGTGCTCGGCATGTCGGTGAGCACACTGTACTTCCTGGTCGAAGCGCCTGCGGCGAAAAGGAAGATGCGAACCCGGCTCGCCACTGCCCAGCAGCTCTTCGCCGGAACCCCGGTAGACAGCGAAACGCTGCTCCTCAACGACGATCTTCTCAGTGAGATCCCGACGCTCAACCGGATACTGTTGCGCACTCCCTGGGTGCAGCGCGTCCAGGCCATGTTGACGCAGGCCGCTATGGACGTGCGGGTCGACCGGTTTCTCTTCATTTCGCTGGCGTTCGGTCTCGGCGGCCTGTTCATCGGAGCGGTGGTTCGCTACCCTCTCGCCGGAACCATCATCCTCAGCGGTCTCACCGGCGCGATTCCCACCGCTTACGTCGCGTTCAAACGCAAGCAGCGATTCTCCCGGTTCGAGGAGCTTTTCCCCGACGCCATCGATCTGCTGGCGCGTGCGGTGAGGGCGGGACATGCCTTCACCAGCGGCTTCGAGCTGATCGCGAAGGAAATGCCCAAGCCGATCTCCGACGAGTTTCAAATCACTTACGAGCAGCAGAACCTGGGAATGCCGTTGCGCGAAGCCCTGGACAACCTGGGGCGCCGCGTACCCATGCCCGACGTATGGTTCTTCATCTCCGCGCTCCAGATTCAGCGCGAGACCGGCGGCAATCTCGCCGAGATCCTGGACAAGCTCTCCTACGTCATCCGCGAGCGGTTCAAAATCCTCCGCCAGGTCCGGATTCACACCGCGGAAGCTCGGGTCTCACTCTACATCTTGACGGCGATCCCGCCGGTGACCGCGATCCTGCTCTACGTCGTGAATCGCGAGTACATGATGACTCTGGTTCGCGAGCCTCTGGGGCACATCATCATCTTGACCGCCATCGTGCTCCAGATCGTCGGCTATCTCGTGATGCGCAAGATCACCGAGCTCGAAGTATAGGAGAACATGGAAATGTCGCTCATCGCCATCGTGGCCATCATCGGAGCGCTTGCCTTCCTCGGGACCTACGCCGCCGCCTATGCGATCGCCGGACGCCTCAGCACCATGGAGCAGAGGTTCCGGGAGCTTCGCGCTCAACCGACGGAGACTGCCGGCTGGCGGGGTTACGTCGACAAGTCCCAGCAAATGCTCCAGAAGCTGGGCAAGATGATTCCCCGCTCTCCCAACGAGCTCTCGCGACAGGAAAGACGGTTGGTCCAGGCCGGCTATCGCCGGCGCGACGGCGCCACGCTGTTCGTGGGCTTCCAGCTCGCCCTCGGGGTCACGTTCGTGGTCATTCTCGGCGTGACGGGGCACCTCTGGGAACATTTCTTCCTGTACGCGTTCATTTCCATGTTCCTGGGCGCGGCATTGCCCGATATCTGGCTGGCGTTGAAGGGCCGGGCTCGCAGACGCGCCATCCAGAAGGCCCTGCCGGATGCGCTCGACCTCGAAGTGGTATGCGTCGAGGCGGGTCTCGCGCTCGACCAATCCCTGATGCGGGTCGGAAAAGAGATCAATAGAAACTACCCCGAGTTCAGCAGCGAGCTCCGGCTCATGAATCTGGAGCTCAACGCGGGGAAATCACGCACCGAGGCGCTCCGCCACCTGGCGGATCGAACCGACGTAGACGACCTTCGAGCCCTCGTGGCGGTTCTCATTCAGTCGGATCGTTTCGGTACCAGCATCGCCGATTCGCTCCGGGTCTATTCGGACGCGTTCCGGACGAAACGCAAACAGCGCGCCGAAGAGCAGGCAGCCAAGATGGGCGTGAAGATGATCCCGCCCCTTTTCTTCTTCATCCTTCCGGCCACGTTCGCGGTCGTCGTGGGGCCGGCGGTCATCCGGATCGCCATGAACCTCCTGCCCATTCTCCGCGTGCCCCAGTAGGTGAAGCGTGAGACCGAGCCACGCCCGGCCCGAAGGCGCGATCATCGAGGCGCCCCTATTGCGATCGCCGAGGAGCGAATCCTCGATCGTGACCTCGGGCCGCTTTGTCCGCTTGACCGACGTGGTGATTGCGGCAGTGTGGCTCGGCTACGCCTGGGCCACTCTTGGAGTGTTCCGGGAAACGAATGCAATCGTGCCGTTGATTCTGCTGGTGAGGAACAGCACACTCACGCTGCTCTTCCTCGCGAGACGGCCGGCGAAGGTGCAATCGACGAGCGCTTTCGAGTGGGGGGTGGCGGTGCTCAGCACCGTCAGCGGCTACTTCTTCGATGGGGGAACGCTCGTCGCGAGCGGCTTCGCTCTCCCGCTCATGGTCGCCTCCGCTGTGCTCATGACCGTCTCGATACTCGCGCTCGGGAGGTCGTTCGGGATCGTTCCCGCCAACCGGGGCATCAAGACCGGCGGACCGTACCGTTTCGTTCGCCATCCGATGTATTCGTGCTACGTCCTGTTCGATCTCGGCTACGTGATGGGCGCGCCATCGGCGCGCAACCTGCTCGTTCTCGTCGCCGTCGTCGCGAGCCTGTTCGTGAGAGCGCGCTACGAAGAGCGGATCCTCCGTCGCGATCCCGACTACGAGGCCTACGCCGAGCGCACGCCGTCGATGTTCGTACCCGGTCTGCTGTAATGCGAGCGCTCAGCAGGCGGAGCCTCGCTAGCGTTTGACGAGATTCGGGCGCCCATTTACACTGAACGTCAGTCGTCTTGTTTTCACTTGGAGGCCCCAATGCCTAGTCGTCTCGTGCTCGGCCTCGTGCTGACGGCGGTGGCGACTCCCACCGTCGGACGATCTCAAACAATGAAGGCCGCCAGAACGGTCTGGGCGACCGAAGCAGCCGAAGTTCCGGCGCTCGCCACCGAGGTCGAGCGGATGCTCGATGCCGGTCTTCTAGCAATTGCCCGCCGGCAACGCGACGGACATTTTCCCCGTCGGACGCACGAGCGGATGAACCAATTCCATGCGGGAGTTCGCGTCTTTGGCGGGCAGCTCGTCTGGCAGCGCGAAGGACAGAGAGTTCTGTCGATTACCGGGAACCTCTTCGACGACATCGATATCGACACGACGCCGAGCTTGACCGCGGACGACGCCGCGCGCCGCGCGCTCGAAGGAGCGGCCGGGGACACGCGCCTCGTGGGAGGTCCGGAGCTCGTGATCCTCCCTCTCCAGGAGCGCTACGTCCTGGCCTACTCTCTTCACCTGCGCGGCCGTACGGGCGATGGCCCCTTCGGCGATTCGGTGTTCGTCGACGCCCGCTCGGGCGCCATCCTTTTGCGCTACAGCGATCTCCACACTCAGTCCGCCGTGGGTCTCGGAATCGGCACTTGGGAGGACGAGAAGAAGCTGAGCGTCGAGATGGCCGCGGGAACGAATCGAGCCGTCGACATGCTCCGGCCCTTCGGGATCAAGACCTTCGACGTGGGTTTCGACTTTCTTTCATGGAATTCCTTCATGGCGGACACGGATGAGTTTCTCGCCGTCGACTCGGACAACGAATGGGAGGACGGGGCCGTCGTCGACGCCCACGCGAACTCCGGCTTCACCTACGACTATTACTTCAAACGGCATGGACGCGAAGGAATCGACGACGAAGGTCTCGCAGCCATCAACTTCGTCCACTTTTTCCCGCAGAGCTTCGGCTATAACAACGCGTTCTACGATTCCCGGGACAACAGCATGAACTACGGAGACGGCGACGAAGAGACCTTCAACTTCTTCTCTTCCGCGCTCGACGTCGTGGCGCACGAGCTGACGCACGGGGTCACCGATTTCAGCTCCGAGCTCATCTACCTCAACGAGTCCGGCGCTCTGAACGAAGCCTTTTCCGACATCATGGGTACTTCGGTGGAGTTCTTCTTCGAAGAGGAGGGTGACGAAAGACAAACAGGGGATTGGCTTGTGGGAGAAGACCTCTACTATGACTTTGGCCCTTACATCCGCTCGATGGAGGATCCCGCGAGCATCGGCGATCCCGACCACTATAGCGAGCGGTGCCTCCCCCCGGTCTGCACGCCGGACGCGGAAGGCGACTGGGGCGGGGTCCACATCAACTCGAGCATCGTCAACCACGCTTTTTATCTCATGGTCGAGGGCGGAACGAACGAAACGTCGGGCATCGAGGTCGAGGGCCTGGGGATGGACGAGATGGAACGGATCGAGTCGATCTTCTACCGTGCGTTCGTCTTCTATCTCGTCCCGAGCTCAAACTTCAGTCAGGCCCGGGAGGCGACGCTCGTCGCCGCGCGCGAGCTCTATGGTGAGGGGAGCGTCGAGGAGCAGACCGTGGCGGCTGGCTGGGATGCCGT
>DASPGQ010000089.1 GCA_035620555.1 Vicinamibacteria bacterium | reverse complement strand
ATCCTCATCACCGTCGTTGTCGAAATCGGCGAAGTGAGTGCCCCATGAGAGGTAATTCATGCTGGGGGCTCCGAGGCCGATACGATCGGTCACGTCCTCGAACTCTCCGCCACCGAGGTTCCGGTAGAACGTATTCGTGTCGTTCTGGAAGTTGGTGACGAACAGGTCGAGGTCTCCGTCTCCGTCGGGATCGCCGGCGGCGACTCCCATTCCTGACTGCTCGAACCCCTTGCCGCTGTAGCCCGCCCCCGATAGGAGCGAGACGTCCTCGAAACGCATGCCGCCGAGGTTTCGCAAGAAGAGATTGATCGTCGAATCGCAGGCGGCATAGATATCGACCAGGCCGTCTCCGTCGAGATCGGAGAGAACGAGGCCGAGCGTCTTCACGTCGTCCCGTCGTGCGCCCGAGGTCTCGGTCACGTTCTCGAACGTGGCGTCCCCGAGGTTCCGGTACAGCTGATTCGAAGCACCGGCGAGGCCGTCGGGTCCGCAATAGACCGGGATACCCCGGTACAGGCACTTGCCCTCGCTAGCGGGAGCGATGGACTTGCGGTCGAAGCTGAGGTACGTCCCCACGACGAGATCGAGACTTCCGTCGAGATCGAGATCGGAGAACGCGGCGCTCGAGCTGACTGCGTCGGCGTCGTCGATACCGCCGTACTCGACGAACGTTCCATCTCCGCGGTTGAGGTAGAGCCGGTTTCGGCCGAAGTTCGCCACGTAGAGGTCGGGGTCGCCGTCGTTGTCCACGTCGCCCACGGCACAGCCGCCGCCCCATGCCTCGTCTCGAATTCCCGCCCAGTCGGTCACGTCGACGAATCGCCGGCCGTCCTCGTTCCGATAGAGGACGTCCGGAGCTCCTGGCTCGTCGAATCGACCGCCGTTCACGACGTAGAGATCGATGTCGCCGTCGTGGTCGAAGTCGAGAAAACAGCCCCCAGAACCTGTGCTCTCGATGATGTAACTCTTCTCCTCGGACCCGGATACGTTACGCACCCAAAGTCCGAACGAGGCCGCGACGTCGGCGAAACGAAATGCCGCAAGCAACGTCATCGCCGCCAAGTTCACATCGTTACCCGTTTCCAAGTGTATACGACCCGGATCCCTGCTGGGTCCAGACGTTCGGCCACTCGATCGTCGAATCCGAATGGGACTAAGATGACGGCAGATGCGGACCCTGGCTCTTCTCATCCTTCTGCTGTCCCCGACACAACCGAGCGATGACCGGCTGCAACAAGTCGTTCGCAAGGTGCTGGAAGAGGCTGGGTTCGATTCCGACAAGGTGCGGGTAACGACACAGGGCGGGGCGGTCACGCTCAGCGGCGAGGTCAGAGATGCCAGGGAGAAGCTCCGCGCCATCCAAGCGGTCTTTCGCGTCTCGGAAGTCGAGTCCGTCGACACCGAGCTTCGTCTGCTCTTCGGCAAGACGCCCGAAGTCGAGGAGGAAATCTGGTCGTTCTTGATGCAGTACGGGCTCGACGGGGGGATTGCCACCGTTCTGGTGGAAGACCGGGTCGCTACTTTGCGGGGGGAAGTGCCGAACGACGAGACGCGGGAGAAAATCGTGTCGGTCACGAAGAACGTGAGCGGAGTCGCGTCGGTGGTCGACGAGATCGTGGTCACGTCGGCGGATGCCAACACCGCGAGCGAGGCGGCGACCGAAGACCTGACGAGCGACACAGCAACCGTCGCCGAGTTGAACCCCACGGCCGCCGACGAGGAGATTCCCCCCGTTCCCCTCGAGACCCGGGAAGAACCTTCCTTACCCCCAGAACCGCCGGAACCAAAGCTAGACGCGCCCGACGAAGTGGACTCCACGCTCGTGGCGAGGGAGATCATTCACCAGATCATCACGTATCCCGGCTACACGGTCTTCGACAACATCCAGTTCGGATTCGATCGAGGGATCGTGACGCTTTCCGGAGTCGTGACCGAGATCGAGAAGAAGGACGAGTTGGAGCAGAGGATCGCGGGCCTCCCGGGCGTCGTTGCGATCGATAACAAGATGCGGGTGCTTCCCAACTCGAGCGCGGACCAGAAATTGCGCGAGAAGCTGTTCCAGCAAATATACGAGAACCCTTTGTTCTCCGAATACGCCGGACAGAGGAACCCGCCGATACATATCCTCGTCGAAGCCCAGGGAGTGGTTCTCACCGGCGTGGTCGACGAAGTATTGCAGAGGATGGTCGCCGAGGGCCTGGTATTGAACACGTTCGGCGTCCGCTCGGTCCAGAACCGAATCCGCGTCCGCGAGCAACGCCCTCGCTAGCCCCCATCCGAAAGCTTCGCGCGAACGCTTTCGATCTTCTCCGCCATGGTCTGCTCCCGGTCCGTTCTCGTGCCGCATTTGATGTTCGTGTGGATGCGCGGGGCGCCCATCTCGTGGACCACCTCGTGGCATCGCTTGATAGCGTCGAAGACGGCGTCCCATTCGCCCTCGATGTTCGTGCCGTAAGCGTGCATGCGAATCTCGAGCCCGGGCCCGCTCAGCACCCGCTGACATGCGGCAATGTACTTGGAGACCGAAGTTCCCACCCCCAGGGGCACGATGCAGAGATCGGCTATGACTTTCATGGTCAGAGCATACCCGCATCGAGCTTTTTCGTTAATGCCTGCCGACCCGAGTGTCCCGCGTTCGGACGGCGGCTTCCCAGGGAGAGACACGGCCGCGCCGACTGACCTGAAACGGCGCGCGCGAACGCATGGCATCGGAGTTGCAGCGACAGCTGAATATGACCGGGCTCTGGCAAGACATTCGATTCGGCGCCCGGTCGCTGCTCCGAAACCACGGCCTCTCGGCTGCCGTCCTCGCCACGCTCGCGCTCGGGATCGCACTTTCGACCTCGCTTTTTTCCGTCGTCAATGGCGTGCTCCTGCGCCCTCTGCCGTACCCGGATTCGGCTGGTCTCGTTCAGGTCTGGGAGACACGTCCCCAGCTCGGCCGCGAACGAAATCCCGTCTCACCCGCCGATTTCTTCGATTGGGCTTCCCTCAACGAGGTCTTCGAGTCGATGGCGGCCTACGTCCCGAGAAGCGTTGGGGTGAGTGGCGAAGGGGAACCGATCCAGGTGGAAGGCGCCGCGGTATCGGCGGACTTCTTCAGGGTCTTGGGCGCTCCCGCGGCTTACGGTCGGCTCTTCGACGAGCGGGACGACGAGCCCGGAGCCCCTCCGGTCGTAGTGCTCGACGATGGAATCTTTCGTCGACTCTTCGGCTCCGATTCTTCCGCCGTGGGGCGCACGCTCGTCGTCGACGGGATTCCGCGCCGTGTGGTAGGAGTTCTCTCTCCCTCCCTCTCCTTTCCTCGTTCAGCGACGGAGCTCTGGATTCCCCTTGGGCTCGACCGAGCAGAACGCCAGGTGCGTGCGCTCCACACTCTCCGGGTCATCGCCCGTTTGCGTCCCGGCGTCTCCCTGCTCGAAGCGGGAGAGCGAATGGAAGCGCTTGCGGCAACGCTCGAAAAGGAGCACGCCGTCAACCGCGGTCACGGCGCGAGCGTCCGTTCGCTCAAGGACGAGTTGGTGGGAGACGTCCGGCCCGCTTTGCGAATCCTCTCGGTTGCAGTGGCCCTGCTTCTGATCGTTGCCTGCACGAACGTAGCCAACCTTCTGCTCGCCAGGGCCACCGGGCGGAGCCGAGAGATGGCCCTTCGAGTGTCGCTCGGTGCCCGGCGCACGAGGCTCGTTCGACAGCTCCTCACCGAGAGCCTACTCCTCGCGCTGGGAGGCGGTCTCATGGGAACGCTCCTGGCGGTGTGGAGCATCGACGCTTTGCGCGGACTTCCACCCACGGTCCTTCCACGCGCGGGAGAGATCGGTCTCGACGGAGCGGTCATGGCCTTCACGCTCGTCACGTCGCTCTCGAGCGGAGTCTTCTTCGGGATCGCGCCGGCTCTCCAGGGCTCGTCGCAGGCAGCGCCGATGTCGAATCTGACCGCAAGGGGCTTCTTGCCCCGAGGCCGCCGGCTTCGTCAGGCGCTCGTTGTAACCCAGGTGGCCGTCGCGCTCATCCTCGCAACGGGCTCGGCGCTCCTGGCACGCAGCGTCGTTCGCCTCCTCGACGTCGAGCCCGGCTTCCATCACGAGAGCCTTCTGACCGCAGGCGTCTCTCTTCCGGAGGCCCGCTATCCGAGCCCCGAGTCGCGTGCCATCTTTTTCCGCGAGCTCCAGGATCGCCTTTCCGCCTCTCCCGATGTCATTTCTGCGGCGACGGTGACCGCTCTTCCACTTCAAGGTCCGTCGGGGGGCCGGTACTTCTTCATCGTCGGCGATCCTCCACGCCCGCCGGGTCAGGGACTGAACGCGAATTTCAACCTCGTGAGCCCGGACTACTTCCAAACCATGGGTATTCCGCTGCTTCGCGGCCGGGACTTCACCGTTGCCGACGGGATCGAAGCATCCCCGGTCGCGATCGTGAACCAGGCCATGGCCGACCGCTTCTGGCCAGGACGGGATCCTCTCGGGGCGCGCATTGGTGTGGGACAGGAACCGCATCGAACCGTCGTCGGCGTGGTCGGAAACGTGAGACAGAGCGGCCTGGATCAGAAGCCCGAGCCGGAAATGTTCTGGCCTCAGCTGCAGAACCCGTATCACCTCGCCGTCATCGTGACACGAACGGCCGGCGAACCTCTCGCCGCGCTTCCCGTGCTTCGGGAAACCGTGCGAGCCATCGATCGGGAGATGGTCCTCGCTCGAATCTCGACGGGCGAGGAGATCGTCTCCGGCTCAGTGGACTCGCGAAAACTGCCCCTCGGGCTCTTCACCCTCTTCGCCGGCCTCACCGTTCTGCTCGCCGCCGTCGGACTGGGGGGCGTTCTCTCCTATGCGGTCAGCCTGCGCACGAGAGAGCTCGGGCTCCGGCTCGCACTCGGAGCGGAGAGGCGGAGCGTGATGAGCCTCGTCCTGCGCGATGGTCTCATACTCGCGGGGTCGGGGATTGCACTCGGCGCTGTCGCGTGCGTTTTTCTGGCCGGATTTCTGTCCCACCTCCTTTACGGAATGAGCCCTAGGGATCCCAGCACGCTGTCCGGGGTTGCGCTCCTTCTCGGCGGAGTGAGCGTCCTCGCCGCCTATATACCGGCACGACGGGCGACGAAGGTAGATCCCGTGGTGGCGCTCCAGCACGAATGAAGGCCGAGACCCTCATCTCGAGCCGCTGCTGGGACCAATTCGCGCAACATCTCTCACGGCTCCTCGAGAGGTGCGTGCGCGCGATCTGCTAGCCCCAATGTAACGTGCACCACGATTTGCCACTTGGGCATAGACTCACTCGACGACACTGAGTGAGTAATCGAGGTGTCGCGAGATGAGCCGGAAGTCCTGCGCATTGTGGGTAAAGAGAGTTGCTCCGATCCGTCGAGCCGAGAGGGCAATCAAGATATCGTTGAGCAACCTTGGAAGCTTGCTCTTGAATGCTCGGTCTTCCTCCTGAATCGTGGAGACGATCCGCGCTGCCGCGATCCAATCCGTGAACAAGGGTGAGGCGACGCGTCCGGTCCGCTCCATGGGCTTGGTGAACCGCTCCACGAGTCGCCGGGTTGTGCGGTCACGCGCGTTCACGTATAGCTCGTACGCCACGACGGCGGACAGATACGTGATGGGAATGAGCGGGAAAAAAGTCGCCTGAAAGCGAGATCTCTCTTCCGCAGAGCGGACGGCGCCGACATAAATGCTGGTGTCGATGAGGACCTTCATCGATAGGTCGGTCGAAAACGACCTTCGGCAAGCATCTTCTCCAGGGCCTCCTCGATCTCGGAGTCGTCGATCGTCTTCTGCAGAGCCTTTTGGATGGCTTCGGTTTCCGTCTTCGCGTGCAGAAGCCGCCGAACCCGTTCGATGATCTGAGCGTCGAGGTTATAGGTCTTCTTCTTGAGAGTTGCTGCCACGTCCGCCTCCGATACTTGTTACACGTACATTTTATACGGATCATCTGTATAGGCCAACCGCCTGAGGTTCTCTTATTGCCCTGGTCCCGGGACAGGCAGAGCGGTCGCCGAGGCTTCGGCACGGCGGACAGGCGGAGCACCCCTTGCTCCATCCTTGCCGCAGGTCGGGGCGCTTTGTCCCATGGGTGCCGACTTGCGCCCGCCCCCATCACGCGATGAGGTAGGATTTAGACGTGAAAACCGGGGACCCAGAAATCCTCATCAGCGAGGCCGACCTCAAGGCTCGCGTCGAGGAGATCGCCCGGCGCATCAGCGCCGATTATGCCGACACGCCCGAGCTCTATCTCATCGGCGTCCTTCGTGGTGCGTTCATCTTTCTCGCCGACCTGTCGCGACGGCTGACGGTTCCGCGGCGCGTCGATTTCATCGCGATCTCGAGCTACGAGGACGAGTCCACGACCGGAGGCGCGGTCCGGCTCGTAATGGACGTCCGCACACCCATCGAGGGCCAGCACGTCCTCATCGTCGAGGACATCGTGGATACGGGCTACACCCTGGAGTATCTACGGCAGACTCTCCGCGCGAGAAGGCCCGCATCCCTCAAGACCTGCGCCCTGCTTCAGAAACCCGACCGCCTTCAGGTACCGAGCGAGGTCGACTACCTCGGCTTCACCATCCCCGACCGATGGGTGGTGGGATACGGGCTCGATTACGCCGACCAATTCCGCACTTTGCCTTACATCGGCGTGGTCGAGCCGACCTGAGCGGCGCACTCGAGACGTCCTTGCCAGCGACGCACAACGGCCGTCGACGCAACGTGGTGCTCTTCGATGGAGTCTGCGTTCTCTGCGACCGGTCGATGCGATTCCTCCTGGCCAAGGACGATGGCGAAGTCTTGAGCTTCGCTCCCCTTCAAGGGGAGACGGCCCGCCAGATACTGGCTCGACACCCGAAGGCCGATCGCTCACTCGCAACCGTCCTCTATGCACGAGAGGTCGACACCGAAAACGAAATGGTCTACGAGAGGTCCGACGCCGCTCTGATGATTCTTCGAGACCTCGGGGGAATCTGGCGTGCCCTGTCTTGGCTCAGGTGGATCCCGAGAGCGATCCGGGACGGCATTTATGGCGTCATCGCGCGAAACCGCTACCGGTGGTTCGGGAAACTCGACGCCTGCCAGCTTCCGGGATCTGACGAATCGCACCGCTTCCTCGACTGATGGCATGAGGATACGTATCATCCTGGGCTGAATAGGAGGGGAAATGAGCACGGTCCGACTTCTCCTGACTGTGGTGTTCGCGACGTCTCTCGTAACAGCGGCTTCCCCCGAACGGCCCTTTTGGCGCCCGGTGGTCATGGGGACACAGGGCATGGTGGCCGCCGAGCACCCGCTCGAAGCAATGGCGGGCATGAAGGTTCTGGAAGCGGGCGGCAACGCCATCGACGCTGCTGTCGCCGTCTTCTACATGACGGGCGTCGTCGAGCAGCACCAGGCTGGCATTGGAGGAGATGGATTCCTTCTCGCCTATTTGGCCGAAGAAGACCGGGTCGTCTTCGTCAACGGGACGGGGCCCGCTCCGGCAGCC
>DASPGQ010000088.1 GCA_035620555.1 Vicinamibacteria bacterium | reverse complement strand
CAGTCGACGGCTTCCCTGTATCGACCGTCCACGAGTAGCGCCAACCCCCGAGCGACCTCGTTCCCGCTGAGCGCGTCTCCTGGACGGTAGTAGAACTGTTGGAACCAGCGGGGAACGGTCTCCCGGACCGCGTGCTCTTTCCACGGATTCGGCATGAACCGAGGCGCGATGAGTCCGAGAACCGCGAGCAGGGAAGCAAGCAGGGCACCTGCTGCCGCACGCCTGTAGGAACGCGGCACAAGGGGAAGGCGAAATTTCTCGGTCGACGCCGCCTTCAACAGGATCATCGTGCCCAGGCGGTCGCCACACGGTGAGCAGGCGCATGCGTGGGCCGCCACGGAGCGGGCTTCGTCACCCGATAGCGAGCCCTCGACGTAGGCGCTGAGCTCCGGGAAGGAAGGGTGAGAATCATCCGGCGGACTCTTCGCCACCCGAACGTTCGATCCCGGTCGAACTCCGGCCGCGACGTTACGAAGACCACTCTCCAGCATCGCGACGATCGAGCCGGTGTCCCTGCCCTCGCTCGCTGCCACTCGAGCCACCGATTGCGGCGGTCGACGCAGCAAGACCCTCTCGATGAGGCGACGGGGCTCGCGCGGAAGATGCCGGACTCGCCGAAGCGCGGTTCCCGCGGCGGTCGCTATCTCCTCATCGTCTCGATCTCGTGAGAGGAGCTCGAGGACGCTCGGCGCCAACCCCGCGCCCCGCGGCCGCATCGATCCGAGGACCGAAGTGCGGATGGAATGGAGCACTCGCGCGTGGACGGCCGCCTCGGTGGAGATCTCGCTCGAGCGCCGTGCCAGGCCTGAGACCGCCCGCCTCACGTAGTCATCCGCGTCGACGCGGTTACCGCTGAAGGCTCGGGCGTAGAGCGTCCAAGCCGGAAACCAGCGCCTGCTCGCTTGTTCGACGGGAGTCACTGCCCTCTCGCTCATACCGTATTCTACCCAGCCGGGACGTTGTGACTTGACATAATCGTCATCACATGTGACCCTAAACTCGGGTTAGGGCTCCTACGGACCCTCACCACGGGAGCAAGAGACTTTCGGGGGGAAGTCATGCTCTTGAGATTCTTGCCTGTCGTCACCGCCTTCGCGATTTTTCTCTCATGCGTCGTGTCGGGCTACCCGCTCGATTACCCGCTCGTTCACCCATACGGATACGATACAGTCTTCTCTTTGAAGTTACAGCAATGGGGGCTCAGCGAGAGCGCGAGCTTCTTCTGGAACGTCGAGAACCCATCGCCGCTCTTGATCGTGTTCGCTCTACTCTTGATCTCCCCTCCTTGGGTCGCAGTCGTCGGGTCGCGAAAATCCCATGCTCGTCCACTGCGTCAGCCGAGAAGCTTGGGCTCGAGGTCGACGGAGTTGTGGAACACCCCGTCGGGAGGTGGGTTCCTCGACTCGTGAGCCGCACCGGCTTCGACGCCAAGTAACCGCGCAGCCTCGGCCTCGCTCAGCCCGGACAGAGCCTAGCTCTGCTTTCGAAAGCGGTTTCATGCCCACTTTGGCCGTCATTTTCGGCCAGGCCCTTCTTTGCCGCTCCACGGCCCGAGAGGTCTGTCATTGTGCCCTGGGGAGCGCCTATTACTCCCAGCGTAGCGCCTCGATCGGATCTACGCTCGCAGCCCGTCGAGCCGGAAGATAGCTCGCCGAAAGCGCTATCCCGACCAGAAGGAGCGAAACCAGCCCGTAGGTCAATGGGTCGACGGGGCTCACGCTGAACAGCAGAGTGCTCAGCAAACGCGTAAGGCCGAAGGCGGAGGTAATCCCCACGGCAACCCCGATGGCGGACAAGGTCGCCGCCTGGCGCAGGAACAATCCGCTCACCTTGTGGGTCTCGGCGCCGAGCGCCATGCGTACCCCGATCTCGCGGGTTCGCTGGGTGACGCCGTAGGAGATCACGCCGTAGAGCCCCACGGCACCGATGAGCAAAGCAACGGCAGATGCGATTACGAGCATCACCAGAGTAAAAGACGTGCGGCTCATCGACTGATAGAGAATCTCCTCGAGCGTTTGCACGTTCGCCAGTGGCGTGTCGGGATTCAGCGACCACACGGCCTCGGAGACGTCCTGCAGAAACGTTGCCTCGCCCGCGCGAGCCGTCCGTACCGCGAAGGCCATGTTGCGCTGGGCGAAGCCGATCTCTTCCCAGAAATCGGTCACCGACATCGGCCAGAACATGACCGTCGTGGGCTCCTGGTCGACCCCGTCGTCGTGGACGTTTCCGACCACCCCGACGATCTCGCGCCACTTGTCGCGCGGAGTGACCCGAACTCGCTTGCCGACGGCGGAGACCGCGTCGTTCCAGTACTCTCGAGCGAAGTTCTCCGTCACCACGACGACAGGCGCCATCAGGCGAACGTCATCCCAGCTGATCGGGCGACCGGCGACGAGAGGATTTCCCATGGTCTCGAAGTAGCCGGGCGAGATCCATTTGAAGCGCCGGATCGGAGGGAGCTTCCCGCCCTCGACGGGAAACTCCTCGACGAATATCGGGTCGTTGCTGTCGTAATCGTCCATGGTGATGGAAGAGGACATGCCGACCGACAGGACGCCGGGAATCCGTTCGACCCGACGCATAATCTGCTCGAATCGGCCGGGTACTTGATCGGCATCCTCGATCTGGGCACTGGGAATCGACACCCGAAACGTCAGCACTTCCGAAGGATTGACGAAACCTGGGTGAACCTGTCGAAGTGCCTGGAAGCTCCGGATCATGAGACCCGAGCCGATTAGCAGCACGAGCGCGAGAGCCATCTGGACGACCACCAGCGTCCCCCGGGCGCGCTGACGCTCCCTGCCATCACTCGAGGTTCGGCCGCCTTCTTTCAGAGCGCCGACCATATTCGGCCGCGTGTACTTGAAGACGGGAAAGAGCCCGAAGAAGAGCCCGGAGG
>DASPGQ010000087.1 GCA_035620555.1 Vicinamibacteria bacterium | reverse complement strand
TCCATGATGAGGGACACGACGTCCACGAGCGTCGGGTCGGGATCGTTCACGTCGGGGTCGTCGACACGGCCTTGATCGACGAAAGCGAACTTCCCGGGAAAGGGTTTCTCGAAGAGCTCGTAGACGGCTTCTTCGTTTTTCAGACGCTCGGTCTCGCAATTCTTGTACTTGCCGTTCTGCATCCGGATGACCGCGGCCACGGTTTCGTTCGTGTAGAAAAGCGTCAGCACGCCGGTGGCGGAGGCGCGTTCGAGGGTTTGTAGAATGTGGGGGAGGCCGAAGAACTCCAGATCTCCCGTCATCGCCGCCCCGGTAGTCGAGCGGGAGGACGCGTCGTGGAAGCTCAAGAGCGTCCTGGCCGCCGCTTCCCCGAACTTCGTCTTGGGGAAGCGTTTGGCCACATCGGTCAGGGCGTCGGTAACTCCGACGGATGGCGTTCCCGATAGGGCCGCGATGTAGTGAACCAGAGCGTCTTCTCTCGTCTTGACGAACCGTGAGAGGAGCTTTCCCGGGAGCTCGGAACGCAGCGCCTCGAGGATACGATTCACATCCTCGGAATGAGAGGACAGATCCCGGGTGCCGAGGCCCACGAGGCGGGCGCTGGTGATGCCGAGCCCGGGTTGCCGGTTGAGACCGTGCTCGATGAGGGCGGTGGTGGCGTTTCTCGTGCCCAGCCGGGCGAGCGAGGCCGCCAGCCGATCGAGAAGACCGCACAGCTGCAGCCGGTCCGAGGCCGGTGCCGCTCCGCTGAGCAAGAGCTCCTCGTAGGACTTCAGGTAGCCGGTCAAGACCGCTCCGGCTTTGGTGTGCTTGGTCTCGCCGAGGTAGGTGATCGCTTCCTTGATCAGAGTCAAAGAGCTGTCCCGACCCGAGGCGCGCACGATGAGGTCGATCTCGGTCTCGACGGGCTCGCCCTCGGGGCGCGGTATGACCCGGAGAAGGTAGATCAGGTTTCTGATGAAATACGGGTTCGCCGTACTGTCGCCGGCGAGCTCGGTCTCGAGCCGCTCGAGACAGGCGCTGCGGGCGCGCTCGGCCTGTACTTGAAGCAGCGCGAGCTTGAGCCGGCGTCGATCGCGCCGTTCCTCGGCCCAGAGATCGTCCAAAAGGCTCTCGGGGCTGAATCTCGAAAAGAACCCGAGCACCCGCCTCAGCAAGAGGTGCTTGTCGGGGCTTTCGGCGAACTTGCGCAAGCGTTCCTCATCGAGATGGCCGTGCGCCGAAGTCTGGATCGCATCGATAACCGCCGGGCTCAAATATTTTTCCTCGGCGATCCACGTCGCCAGACCGAACATCGTGGCGGAGCGTGACAGCATCCCCCCGTTGAATTGCCTGACGGCGGCATACACCAGCTCTTGAAAGCGTTTGCCCGACTCGGCCGAATCCCTCGCCATTTTGACGAACCGGTACATCGCCTCCGCCGAGTAGCTCAACGCGGGTCGTTTCTGCGGGCCTTCGCTCGAGCGGTCGGCCTCCACGTTCCATCCCGGCAAGCTTCCCGCGAGGAGCTCGAACACTTTTTCGTTGTCCGCCGAGATCCCCATTTTCTTGAGGAGGTCGAGGCGGTGATCGAGCTCGCGCGCGTTCGAGGAGCTCGCCGCCGCCGTCGCGATGGCTTGCGAAAGCAGTTCGCGACGGCCCGGCTCCTTGTTGCCGTCCGCGGTGCTTGACGCGGAAACCCCGTGCCGGCTGAGTCGTTCGAGAAGAACCTCGAGCCGTCGGAGTCCGCGCTCGGCAGCCGGCGACATCGGACCTCCAGTCGCAGCCACCGGCCCCGTCGCTCCCGGCGCTCCGGGCTGACGGTGAAGGGTCTCGACGCGCGCCACGACGCCCGATTCGGATTGTCCGAGACGGGCCAGGTTCGAGCACAGGAGCTCTCGATCCTCTTCGGGACAGTCCATGACCAGCTGCTGTCCGAGCTGTTCCAGGTACGAGCCCAGGGCCTCGCGACCCACGAGATCGAGCTCGCCCAGCAAATGGATTTTGCGAACAGCATGGAAGAGATAGTCGGAGAGCGTGACATTGGGGCGGGTCTCATCCACTTGGGCGAGCAGCCAGTCGCGGATCGCTGAAATCATCGCCTCGGGCGGCTGGGTCAAGAGATACAGCATCGAGTCCGTGACCATCAGTGGGGCCAATCGGTCAGAGAGGTACTGTTGGATCTCGGAGAGGGCCTCCCGAAGGTCCCCGTCGTCTAGGTTGCTCATGCAAAAACTCCTCGCGCCTCGTGTTCTGACTTCTAAGAAAAGAAGAAGTCCCGAAACGCCGGGGTGGGCCGGGCGACGATTACGAAATTACTGTTGGAGAATTAAATTTTACCATTGGAGAGACGCGAAGTGCAACGCGCCCCAAGGGGAAACCTGCGGCCGCAATCGTACGCTGACACCACTTCGCCTGCCGAGCGAAACCCCAAATCATTTCC